>JACCSL010000567.1 GCA_013812995.1 Ardenticatenales bacterium
CCTTCGCGGATGCCCATCGCTACATCGCGGACCCGGAGCGCGCCCCCGTGCCAACCGATGCCCTGCTCGCCGAGAGCTACGCAGCCGAGCGACGCGCCCTCATCGGGGAGCAGGCCGCGAGCTACGGCGCGGGCGAACCGCTGCGCGGCGGCACAGTCTTGCTCTGCACGGCAGATGGCGAGGGGATGATGGTCAGCTTTATCCAATCGAACTACATGGGCTTTGGCTCGGGCATCGTGGTGCCAGGGACCGGCATCGCACTACAGAATCGGGGCGCGGGTTTCAGCCTGGACCCGTTGCACCCCAACATCCTGGCCCCCGGAAAGCGCCCCTTCCACACGATTATTCCCGCCTTCCTGACACGGGAGGGCAAAGCGGTGGGTCCGTTCGGGGTCATGGGCGGCCATATGCAGCCGCAGGGACATGTGCAGATGGTGCTGAACACCGTGGATTGGGGACTGAACCCGCAGGCGAGCCTGGATGCCCCGCGCTGGCAGGTCAGCGAGGAGCAGGAAGTCCTGCTGGAGTATGGCGTGCCTCGCCACATTGTGGAGGGGCTCCTCCGGCGCGGTCATCAGGTGTCGGTGAAGGCCGAGGGAGGCCATTTCGGGCGCGGGCAGATCATCTGGCGCTTGCCCAATGAGGCGCTCATCGGCGGCAGTGAGAGCCGGGCCGATGGCTTGGCAATGGGATATTAGAAGGAGCTTGGAACTAGCACAATATGACTCTCATTTCCCTGGATGGCAGCCAATTTTCGGACAGTGATAGCTATATTCTCGGCGCGCTGACGCTCGCGGCGGCCACGGGCCAAGCCTTCGAGATGGACGAGGTGGGCAAGCTGGCCGCTGTCCCTGGCGTGAGCCCGCTCCACCTGACCGCGATGCGGGCGCTGGCGGCGCTCTGCGGGGCTGAGATGAAGGGGGAGACGCTGCGGGCCAAGAAGGTTCGCTTTGCTCCCAGCCACGAGCCCAGAGCCCGCGATCTCTTGATAGACACCGGCGAGGCGACGGGCCGCCCTTCCCCCATCTCCGTGACTCCGCTCATCCAGGCGCTGATTCCGGTGCTGGCGCACGCCTCGGACGAGGGGCTGATTCGCTTGCGTGGGGCCAATGCCACCCCGCAGCATCCCAGCGTCTTCTGGCTGCGCGAGACGCTTGCACCGATGCTCGCCTGGGTCGGCATCGAGGCGGGCATCGAGATAGAAAAGTGGGGATGGTATCCTGATGGGGGCGGGGAAAGCACCCTGCTGGTAGAGGGAAACCTAGGGAATGCGGCGTTGCCCATACCTCTGGTCTGGGAGGAGCGGGGCGATCTCGTCGGGATGTGGGGGCTGGCGGCCCTCAGTCCCCGGCTGGATGAGCGGGTCGGGCAGCAGATGCTCGGCACACTGGCGCGGGAATTGGGCAAGGAGGCGATGGAACCTGTCATAACCGAGGTGATGCGGGTGCGCTCGCCAGGACCGGGCAGTGGTCTCTTCCTCTCGATGCAATTCGAGCAGGTCACGGCGGGCTTCGAGGCAGTGAGCCACCAGGGAATGTCGGCGGAGCAGGTGGCGCGCGAGGCAACAGATGCGATGAGCCACTATTTTTGGAGTGATGCCGCCTTCGACCCAGAATTAGCTACCGCGCTGATGATTCCCGCCGCGTTGAGCGGCCGGTCAGTGACCTTCACCACCTCGGAACTTACCCTGCCCATGCGCGTTCTGGAGTTCCTCATCACGCGCTTCCTTCCTGTCAAGGTAAGCCTCACCAAACATCCAGCGGGTGGTCAGGTTCAGATAGCGCCCCCGTGAGACAGCGGTGGGCCACGCTCTGGCAAGGGGACCTCTTCATGCCTTCTGTGCATCATCTGGAGGAAATCAGCACCCACCTCAAGCGGGTGCCGTTCCTGGCTGCCCTCACATCGGAGCAGCGAGCCTTCCTGGCAGAGCGGGCTCGGATTCGCACCTATCCATCCAGGGCGCGACTTGTTCTGGAGGGTACCTACGGCGATACGCTCTTTATCATCCACGAGGGGGAGGTCGAGGTATTCGTCCGTCGCCACGGGCAGAAGATCACACTGGGGCGGCGCACCGCTG
>JACCSL010000573.1 GCA_013812995.1 Ardenticatenales bacterium
GGCGCAGGCCATGCAGAGCGAGGCCGAGGTCATCCGGGCCAAGGGCCTGGCGGAGGCCGAGGGCATCAAGGCGAGAGGTCTGGCGGAGGCCGAGGCGGTCCGCGCCAAGGGTCTGGCGGAGGCCGAGGGCGAGAAGGCCAAGGCGGAGGCCCTGGCGGCCTTCGACAATGTCAGCCAGAAGCTGGAGATGGAAAAGATTCGTCTCCTGTCCGAAACCGAGATCGGCGTGGCCCGCGCGCGCGCGATTGGCGATGCCATTGCCAGCATGCAGATCAAGATGTACGGCACGCCGGAAGCGGCCAACAGCATCCTACGCATCCTTTCCTTCACCGAGGGATTCCAGGATGTGGTGAACAATGCCTCGCCGGAGACCCGCGCGTTGGGAAGCCAACTGGTCAGCAACATTCTTGGGGGTAATGGCAACGGAACCCACGCCAGCAACGGCAAGTTCACGGTTGAGGAGATGACGACCCTGATCCAGGATACGATGGTCCTCGTGGAGGGGACGCTGGATGTGGATGAACTGCGCACGCTGCCCGTTCGGGAGGTGCTGAACCGCCTGGATCAAGCCATAACGAGCGAGAAAGACAAGGCGCTTGTGGCACGGGCGCGCGCCGGGTTGGTGCAGATGCCCTTCATGGCGGAGGCCAGCTTCGGCGACATGTACCTGCGCTACCTTCTGACCAAGCAGCAGCCTGACGCACCCAAGGCATAGCGAGTGGAGCTACCCATGACGACCCAACCGCCTGACTACCTTCAACTGTTTACGGGACTTCCGCTCGCGCGTGTGCTGGAGCTGCTCCAGGGCCTCCTCTCGAAGCGCGAACCGCTGGAGATGCGGATCGTCGATCTGATGACCACCAACCCGATGGAGGCGACGACGGGGTTCCTCGTGGGTAGCTCGCTGGCTTTTTACCTGGCCGAGCGCGGGGTGAACCCCCGCGTCAATACCTTCATCGACGCGCTCTACTACATCAGCACCTGCCTTGCGGTGGGGTACGCGGACATCTTCCCGGTGACCCAGCGCGGCAAGGCCGTGGCGACGTTGGCGATGCTCGTTGGCCCTGCCCTGACCGCCGAATTTCTGGATGCGCCCCACCGGGCGGCGGGCGCATCGGAGGTGGGACAGGGGCATGTCATTGAGCGCCTGGATGCCATCCTTGAGGAGCTGCGCGGACAGGCAGTTTAACCTTCCTCCTGATCCAGCGGCCCCAGCACGATCTCCCAGGGTGGGACACGCCCAAAAGTGTCCCACTCTCCCCGATTGAGCCGCAGAACCTCACGTCCCTCTGCGCTCTGGGCAAACGCCCAGAAAATCGCCTGGAGCAGAGGAGTACTCTCGCAGTCTGTGATGAGGTCGGCCCAGCTTTTGGGCTGCGCCCGCCCCAGGTAAAACAGGCCCGCGTAGATAGCCGTGGGCCTTGACGGCGCCTCCGGCAGCGGTGGGGGAAGCTCCAGAATCAGGTGACGCCACAGATCCCCCGTGCTGGTCCGCCCGGCTGCCAACTCCGCCTTGCGATGCAGCAGCGCTGCCCGCTCCAGCCGCCGCGCGGCCTCTTCGACCTCGGCGTAGCTTCCCCATAGGCGAATCGCCACTCGTGCCATCAACTATCTCCTGGTTGCAAATCATCAACAATATTTTGCTTGCTTCAGTATAAAAGCGCTGCCAGGGTGACGTCAACGGTCCTCGACGTGTGAGAAGTCCTGTCAAGTTAAGTTGACCCATTGACAACATGTTTTTGCCTGGCTATACTCTGGGCACAACTTACCACACACAAGCGAAGACGGAGACGAGTTGGGGGCATTTACCCCATCGGACAGGGAGCGGCTGCCGCGACTGAGAGCACCGCACGATGTCTTACCCCAACGTTCCCTCCCGAGCTGACACCTGAAGGCGTTGTTTCTAACACTGCGTAGGGTGCTCCGGGTATCTCGCCCGTTATCCTGGGAGCCGGTCATGAGCCGGAACAGAGGTGGTCTGCTGCCGAAAGCGCGCTGGAAAAGCGCTGGACCGGCGGCGGGCAAGCAGGGTGGTACCGCGAGCAAACTCAAACGCTCGTCCCGCGTGGGGACGAGCGTTTTTTGTTTTCGGCCAGACGGCCAGGAGGAGAGAGATGATTCAAGAGCTGGAGCAGTTGCAGGCCGAGGCGCTCAGCACGCTGGAGCAGGTCACCCGCGTTGAGGTGCTGGAGCAGTGGCGCAGTGATTACACGGGTCGCAAGGGGCGGCTCTCCTTGATCCTGCGCGGCATGGGCCAGGTGTCCGCCGAGGAGCGGCCCCGCGTGGGTGCCAAGTCG
>JACCSL010000795.1 GCA_013812995.1 Ardenticatenales bacterium
CTGAACGTGCTGGAGGAATGCATCGTGGGTGAAGAGTTGGCCTATGGCTGCTCCGGCATCTCGACAGCGCTGGCCATCAACAACCTGGCGGCGATTCCCATTATCGTGGCGGGCTCCGAGGAGCAAAAGCGCCACTGGCTGGGCAAGATGTGTGATGGCGCGATGGCGGCCTACGCGGTCACCGAGCCGGGCGCAGGCTCCGATGTGGCCGGAATGCGGACCACGGCGAGGAAGGAGGGCGACCACTACGTTCTGAATGGCTCCAAGACCTTCATCTCGAACGCGGGCGTGGCTGATTTCTTCGTGGTCTTCGCCAAGACGGACAAAGAGGCCGGGCATAAGGGGATGAGCACCTTCGTGGTCCCGCGCGAGTCGGCGGGCTTCAGCGTCTCCAAGCACTTCGACAAGCTGGGCCAACGCGCGAGCGACACCGCTGAAATCTCGCTGGACAATGTCACCGTCCCTGCCGAGAATCGGCTGGGCCAGGAGGGGCAAGGTTTCTTCATTGCTATGCGCGTCTTCGACTTCAGCCGCCCGGCGGTGGCCGGTGGCGCGATTGGTGTGGCGAAGCGCGCGCTGGACGAGGCGCGAAAGTATGCTGCCGAGCGCGAGGCATTTGGGCAGCCCATCAAGGAGTTCCAGGGCGTGGGCTACATGCTCGTGGAGATGGCGATGAACATTGAAGCGGCGCGACTACTGGCGTGGCGTGCCGCTGTGGAAATCGACAAAGGCACCCCGAACTCCATGTGGTCCTCGATGGCAAAGGCGTTTGCCGGCGATATGGCAATGAAGGCCACGGTAGACGCCGTGCAGGTCTTCGGGGGCTACGGTTATATGAAGGAATACCCTGTGGAGAAGCTGATGCGTGATGTGAAGATCTACCAGATATATGAGGGCACCAGCCAAATCCAGCGCAACATCATTTTGCGGGAACTCTACCGCTGATTGTGGGAAACTCACAACTGGTAAGCCCGTTTTTTGTGGATATTAACAATGGTTGTCATGGCAAAGTAACAAAGGAAAAAAGTCCCGAGCGACTTATTGCTTTCTTTTGTTGAAGATCACAGCCAAAGACTGTGATTCCCCTACAGTGACATCCAACTCTGAAGTTGGTATTCTCTAGTTGTGAGTGGTTGATCGTACTGCCTTCATTCACCAATACATCATAAAAGCGGGTTTGCTTTAAGGGGGGCAGCCCGTCGGAGTGATGTAGGAGGTAGCAGATACCTACAGTGGATCGGGTCCGCGACCACCTGATCCCCACGAAGCCAACTATCTACTACCACCATCCCATAACAAGAAGGGCTCCCGCACCCGGCGGCAGCCCTTCTTGTTATTTATGTCCCTGAGCAACTTATTGTTGCTGGCGATCAGCAAGATCATCAAGGTGTTTCTGAATCTCCTTGACAGAACCATGTTGATCTTTGGTCCGCTGTAGGTGAGGTGGAAGGCCCCCGCGCTTCTTATCTTGCTTGGGTTCCTTCTTCTTCTTTTTCTCTTTCCCGCGATCTTGACTGTGTGACATGATGCACCCCCCTTGAGAGTTGGTTTGTTTTCCCTATAAAACTTACCTTATTTTGCTCTGAAAAACAATACTTTTTAAAATATCCTGTCACCAATCTTCCAGACTATCGTCCTCCTGCGCCTGGCCGGGTAACGCCCTGGCCCACTCCACCAGCATGGCATTGGCGCGGCAAAAATCGTAGAGGTATCCCAGAACGGTCAGGCCACGCTCGTGGGAATCCAGAACGGACGCATCGAGACGGTCATCGCTGCTGGCCTGGATGGCCGCTGACAAAGCATGGCTACCCTCCTTGATCTGGTCGATGGCCTCCTTGATGCTCTGCGGGGCGAGTGCCTCCAGGCGAGCCAGCAGGGCTGTATCCTGGGGATGCGCTCCCTCCAGGTAGACTGCCTGCACCTGCGCCGCGAAGCGCAGGTGGTGCGTGAGCCGCTCCGCGACCAACGTTGTCCACGCACGCTCCTCCAGAGCCGCCTCCAGACGGTGAAGGTCGGTCTGGAGAAAGTGGCCGAGGGTATGGCGATGATCGGTCACCTGCTGGCCTCCTACTTGACCCTGCCCGTCTCCCAGTCGAGCTCAACGCCCTCACGGAGGGTGAAGGCCGTCGCACGCAGGGACTCGCCATCGCTGCTAATGCTCTGATAACCCCAGGGCCGAACCTCCGGGCGCATCTCGGCGCGCCACTCCTCAGCCCCATCCAGGGTGAGGCGAAGCACATTGGATATGCCGCGCCACTCGTAGCTTGGCGCGAAGTGCAGGATGAGCCCGTCCCCACCCGGTGCCAGGATGAGCCGCTCGATGTTCCCACCCCGCACCTGCTCATGCACCTCCTCCTGCCCCGTGGTAGTGTGGGTGGCAAAGAGCAGGTTGCGGCGTGCCACGTAGAGCCGCTCCCCGACGAGCAGCGCGCAGCCCCACCGCGATTGTGTGACTGCCCCTGCCAGCGCCTGCGCGCGAGCGGGAGCATCGCCGACATAGCCGCTGGCATCGAGCAGCTGGCGGGCGCGCTCGGCGGGGATATGCTGCGTCACCTGGGGATCGGTGGTGAGCAGCGCCATCAGCGGGTTGCCATGCCCCGCGCCAATGGCGGCCCAGGCGGCCAGCGCATGGCGACGAATGAGTTCATGGAAGTGCTGGCGGTCCGCCCCCGCCTTGACCGCCTCCATGAGCAGTCGCTCCGTGGCCGCGAAGGGACCGTAGGTGGTGAGGGTGCGCTGAATCGCCTCCTCGTTGATCTGGAGGTCCCGGACGAGCCGGGTGCCCACGCGGAGCAACTCGTCGGTGGCAAGGAAAAGTTCGGGGAGCACCACGCGACGGTTGGCGCTGTCATCCAGGGTACGCTCCAGCAGGCTGTGTGCCGCGTTGTGCCAGAGCACATTGGGCAGCGTGGAAACATATCGAGCGAGGCTATCGATCTTCTCCGCGTTGATGGGGTTGCGCTTGAAGGGCATCGCGGAGGAGCCAATCTGTTTGCTACCGAAGGGTTCTGACCACTCACCTAGCGGCGGGGATTGGAGCAGGCGCAGGTCGAAGGCAAATTTGTAGAGGGTGCCAGCGATTCCGGCCAGCGCATTGGCGATGAGCCATTCCTGTTTGCGGGGGTAGGTCTGGGTCGTCACCTCGAAGGCTTCGAGCGACAGACGCTCCATGATTCGCTGTTCTAGATCTCGCGCGGAGAGGGGACTGTCGCTCAGGAGTTGCTCGTAGGAGGCACTGGTACCAACCGCGCCCTTGAACCCCTTCCCCCGGAGCTGGCTCTGGAGGTGGCGCAGTTGCTCCAGGTCCACGGCAAGGTCCTGCGCCGTCTGCGCCAGGCGATAGCCGACCGTGGTGGGCTCAGCGGGTTGGAGATGGGTGAAGGCCATCGTGGGCGTGGCGGCCCAGCGGCGCACCTGCTCTGCCAGGTGACCCAGCAAGCGCTCCGTTTTGCCAAGCAGCAGGTCCATCGCATCGCGCAGGCGGAGCGCCTCGGCGTTGTCCTCAATGTCCATTGAGGTCGCGCCCAGGTGAATGATGGCCCCGCCGACCTTGGCCTGCTCTGCGAAGGTATGTACCTCCGCCATGAGGTCGTGCTGAATCTCGACCTCAATCTCGTGCGCGCGTGCGATGTTGATCTTGTCCATGTGCTTGCGCAGGTCGGCCACCTGCTCCGCGCTGACCAGCCCGGCCTCCTCCTGCGCCTCGGCCAATGCTACCCAGATGCGCCGCCAGAGCCGCCGCTTGTGGGACTCGCTCCAGATACGCCGCATGGGCTCGCTGCCGTAGCGCCAGGTGAAGGGTGAAAGATAACTGTCATGGGTGTAGTTTTCTGGGGTCGCCATCAGGATTCCCTTTGAGGTTGTGGTGGGTGCAGGAAGCCTAATGCGTAAAACGCAAAACGTAAAACGGCTTCAACTACTCTATGACCTGTAAACTTTTCGGGATGGCAGGAAGCGGGCATAATCGCGCGCAGACTCTCAGCGCCGACAGTCCCCTCACTATCCGACTTTCGATGGACAAAGGACAGAAATAATGGCTGACGATACCCTGGTCTTCACGCGAGGGGTTCCTGCCCCCGAAAGTTTCCCCCTGGACAAGGTCGCAGAGGCGACGGCCTCGGCGG
>JACCSL010000580.1 GCA_013812995.1 Ardenticatenales bacterium
GTCTGACGGCGCGCGATCAGCACTCCCCCCATCACACGACCCCGCACGGTCAGGGGAACCCACAACCATACCTGCATTTCCTCCAACAAGATGCCCGCCTGCGCTTTCAGGAGCGACCAGAAGCTCGCTTCTGCTGAGTCAGTGGTTTCCTCATCATGCAGGTGAGTCGCCAGATGGCGTTTCAGAAGCCGCGCCAGCATCTGGGGGCCGGGCAGAGAGATATGGAGGGGCATGGACTCTTCCAGCCGCGCTGATCCTCGCGCGGCCAGGGCTGTCAGGGTCAATTTTTCCAATGAAAAAAGCGCGGCCTGTGTGTACTCAATAAGCACCCGCAGTTGGTCGAGGATCACGTCCGGCCGGAAATCGAGAGACGAGGCCAGGGTCTGGGAAAGGTCCAGCAAGGTGGCTTGCTCCCGTATCCGCGCCTCCACCTGCTGCTGGAGCCGCCGTTCCCCCGCGACCCGCTGGCTGACATCGCGGATAGTGCTCAGGAGGCAACGTCGTCCCTGAGAGTCGAAGGCCCTCCCACGCAGTTCACCATAGAAGAGAGACCCATCCCGGCGCAGATGGCGCTCGCATATCTCGAACACCGCGCCCGTATGGGCCACCTGGAGATACTCGCTAAAGAGGGAACGGCCCTCAGGGTGCATGAGCGCGGTGTGGTGCAGGCCCATCAACTCTGCGCGAGCATAACCAAACATGGTGGCAGCGGCGGAATTGAGCTCCAAAATGAGACCGCTCTCTGCATCCGTGATGAGAAGACCATCGCTATTGGCTTCAAAAAGTCGCAGGTCGTCTGAGAAAGCAAGCATAGGAGTAGTGTAGCGGAAAGCGAGAGCGGTTGTCACTAACTTGGTTGCAGAAGGGGTTGTCCTACGCCTATTTCCGTGATAGGGTCTACCTATCCGTAACCAGCAAAGGCGCTTCAGCGATGCAAGAAAAAGGAATCGAAGTCGGCGTTGTAAAGACGATTTACCTCTATCCGGTCAAGTCGATGCGGGGCCAGGAGGTGGAAAACGCGAGGCTGTGGTGGCATGGGCTGGAGGGCGACCGGCGCTATGCCTTTGTGCGCAGCGAGAATTACACAGGGTTTCCCTGGCTCAGCGCGCGGGTGATCCCGCAGATGATTCGCTATGTTCCCCACTTCGAGCAGCCCGAGGCGGTGCTGGAGTCTGAGGTGGTGGTGCGAACACCGACCGGGCAGGAGCTTCCGGTCGAGAGCGAGGCGCTGCTTCAGGAGTTGCGCTCGGCCCACGGCGCGCCCATCCACCTGGTGAAGCTCGGGCGCGGCGCGTTCGACAGCATGAGTGTCTCGCTCATCAGCACGGCAACGCTCGCGGCATTGAGCGAGGCGGTGGGAGAGCCACTGGAGGCACGGCGCTTTCGCCCGAACCTGCTCATTGAGGTCACCAACGAGGAGCCCTTCGCGGAAGAGACATGGCTGGGCGCTCTGTTGCAGATTGGGGATCGCCCCGACTCGCCCCGGCTGCGCATGAACCGCAAGAACCAGCGCTGTGTGGTTATCACGCTCAATCCTGAGAGCGCGGAGGCAAACCCCAAGGTGCTGCGCGAGGTAGTGCAGCGGCGCGAGCAGTTCGCGGGCGTCTATGGCACGGCGGAGCAGCCTGGAAAAATCGAGGTCGGGGATGTGCTCTACTGGCGGGCGTGATACGCGTGAATCTTCTGGCGGGCCTCCTCCATCGAGGAGGCGGTTGCCAGTTTGTTCGGGATTATCTTTTCAATGATAGTTATCAGCAATCGCTTCCTCCAGGCGCAGGACGATGCCCTGGGTGCCATCAACGAGCAGCAATTCGCCCTCGCGCAGCAGCTGCATGGCCCCGGAGATTCCGGACACAGCAGGCAGGCGGTACTCGCGGGCGACGACCGCGCCGTGGGAGAGTTGCCCCCCGCGCTCCGTGACCATGCCCGCCACGGTGCTGAAAACCGGGGTCCAGCCGGGGTCCGGGCTGCTGGTCACGAGGATGTCGCCGGGCAGAAGGCGCTCGAAGTCGCCGGGATGGGCAATGAGGCGCGCGGGGCCACGCGCCACGCCAGGGCTGACGGGTCGCCCGGTGAGTTCGGTGCCCTTCATGGCCTGGCGCAGCGGGGTATTGCCGCGCAGGAACTCCGGGTAGTGCCAGCCGGGTGCCTGCTCGGCCTGGGCACGGAGGCGGCGCAGCCGCGCCATGCGATGGGCGGCGCGCTCGCGCTCCGGCTCGCCCGTCATTAATTCTTCCCAGGTCAGGCCAAAAACATCGGTCCACGCCGCGAGCAGGCCCCGGTCGGCCCAGCAGACGCCCATGTGCAGGGC
>JACCSL010000585.1 GCA_013812995.1 Ardenticatenales bacterium
CCCCCCAATGGATAATATGTTGTCCGCCCCCCACGTGCAGGAGAGTCCGTATTATGAAATGATCAAGCGATTGTTCGAGGTGCCGATGATGGTCGGCACCTCGGGCCATCCGGCACGAAGCGATTTCCTCTATTTTTCAAACGAGACAGGAATTCCCCTGCTCTATCACTGGGACCCGGCGCGGCAGGAAACGCGGCTGCTGACCCCTGGCACGGAGCCCATCATGTCGAAGACGTGCCTCCACCCCACCGAACCGCGTGCGATCTTCCTGAAAGACAGCGGCGGGAACATGGATTTTGCTCTGTATCAGGTGGACTTTGAAGGAAATCAGGAGCGGCTGATGCCCGGCACGCTCGGCTTTGTGCTTCACCTCTACTGGGCCACGGACGGGGATTGGCTCCTCGGCGGCCACGACCACGGGCAGGCGTACCTGCGCCGCCTCTCTCCGGATGGCACTCTGCGCGATTTATTCACCTCCGAGAAGCAGATTATGACAAGTGCCTACGATCCGCAGCGCGAGCTGCTGGTCGCCTCGGTCGGGCGCGGGGCGGGCACGCGGCTGGTCCTTGTGGATGCCAGGGAGGGCTGGGTCCGGGAATGGGTTTCGGAGTCGGACAGCTCCGAGGATATTTTGCCCGCGCTCCAGGTAGATAAAGGATACCTCGCCTACGTCACGGATGCGCCGGGAACCCATCAGGAGCTGGTCGTGCGTGCCACTGAGGGCCTGGCGGAGCTGCTGCGTGTTCCAGTTCCCGGAGAGCTCGACTGGATGGTGGGAGAACTCCTCTGGGTGGACGAGGTAACCCTCTTCGCGGTCATGGCAAAGGCGGGGCAACTCTCGGCGCACTTCCTGGACATCCGCACGGGCCGCTGGTCCGAGCCCGTCACAGAGGGCTCCGTCTTCAATCCTGCTATCACGCGCGATGGGCTGGTATGGGTCAACACCGGGTTCGCACAGGTTCCCCGCATCCAGAGCTACCGCGATGGTAAGGTCGTGGAGCTGTTCGCGGTTTCCTCAGTGCTGCCCATAGAGCTTTCCGTGGAAAGCCACTGGTATCCCTCCTTTGATGGGCGCATGGTCCAGGGGTGGCTGATTCGCAGCCAGAACCCGCACGCGCCCCTGGTGGTCTACGGTCACGGCGGGCCAACCGTGATGACCGGGAACTGGTGGGACCCGATGATGCTCGCTCCCGTGCTTGCTGGGTACCACCTCTTCGCGCCCAACTTCCGGGGCAGCACAAGCTTTGGTGCGGAGTTCCGCGACCTGAACATCGGCGACTTGGGGGGGGGCGATCTTCAAGATGTGCTCTATGGGGCGCGCAGCGTGTCGGCGCTATTGGGGCTGGAGAGCAAGCCCGCCATTCTCGGTGCCTCTTATGGCGGGTATCTGACACTCCAGGCGCTGACCACGCAGCCGGACGCGTGGGCCGGGGGGGTGGCCATCGTGGCCCCGGTGGATTGGGCGCAGGATTACGAGTTGTCCGGGGCGCACTATCGCTCCTGGCTGCTCCACTTCTTCGGCGGGACACCCGAGGAAAAGCCGGAGCTATACCGCGAGCGCTCGCCCCGGACGTATGTGGAGCAACTGGCTGCCCCCGTTCTGATCCTGCACGGAGAAAACGACGCGATTTGCCCCATCGAGCCCGTGAAAGAATTTGCGGCGGAGGCTGCCCGCCTGGGGCTACCCGCCCGACTGCTCATCACGGAGGATGAGGGGCACGGCGCGCTCCAGAATGCCAACGCCATCCGCGAGTGCGTGCAGATGCTGGAGCATCTGCGCACCCTGTTCGACTGAAAAACCTAATCTTCCTCGTCGGGGTCGTACCTATCAGGGATATAAAACTTATCTGTTGTCCATCGCTCCATATCTTCTGCCAAAAAACCACCGTCTTCAATCCGCATACTTCCAAAACCGATCAACCATAGAGCACCATCAGGGGAATGGAGGTCGAGGAATATTCCTCGACCTCCACCGTCAGTGCCAATCAAGAGTAGGGTGGGAGCAAAACGAGGAACCTGGTATGTTGCATTTCGCTCCGTCAGATTGGCAGTAGGATATAAATACACATCTAATGTCAAGCTCTCTAACCCGTTGGTACATTGCAAAAAGTTGGTATAGGAGGGTAGTAGCTTACACCCCAGTTCTGCTTCGATCCGCTGAATATCCTCAGTCGTTGCGGGTGGGTAAGTTTCACCGAGGCTAGCTAATGCACCACAGTCTATCATTGAAGCTTCTCCTATCAGTGCACCACGATGGTGGCCGTGTGCGTGGCCGGGCTCACCCGAACGCTGCCATGTGTGAAGTCGCGCTGCCAGAAGTCCGCCACCCGGTAGCGCGGCCCGAGCGGGGTGCCAAGCGCCAGGCGGTAATTGTCATACAGCCAGACCTCGTGATAGAAATCGGCATGGGAGTAGCGGAACGAGGTGTGCTCTGACGCCACCAGCAGGTAGGAGGCCAGGGCGAATTCCTGGCGAGCTATCTCATTTCGCCCACCCTGAGCTACCAGAATCACTTCCTTCCCTGCCACCTGGGATTGCTCCATGCGCCGCACCTGCTCCTCCCAGCGGCTTACCGGGAGATAGCCCGTAGACCAATCCACCGCCCAGCCCTCCTCCATCACCCCATCGAGGTGCTGGAGGTAGCGAAGCCAGGTCGCAGAGTCCTTGAGTTCGATGATATTAGCCTGGAGCGGACGGCCCTGCGGCGCGAAGTAGCTGTCGTGGAGATAGGCAAGGAATCCCTCAATGGCGGCTTGGTAGCTGGCATCGGTCGGGTAGGCGGCGGGGAGCGCACCGCCCCGCTGCCGCTTGGAAAGGCTGCCCTCTACGTTATCCAGGAAAACACCATCCCAGCCGATCGCCTCCTGGCTCTGGCGCGCCCGCTCCAGCCAGAACGCGCGCCAGCCCTCATGGCCGGGGTCCATCAGGAAGTACCGCTGCTCCCTGTCGTGGTCCATGATACGATTGCCGCGCTGATCAACCAGGAACCACTCCGGGTGCTCCGCGCTGATCGCACAGAAATCGCCAGGTTGGTCCGCGACCTGGTTGCGCCAGGGCTGGGCGGTGCAGGAGCCAGGAGCGTGGATGGCATCGAAGCGCAGGTACTGGAGGAAGGGGGTGGTAACGCCCTCGGCCCGCAGCGCCTCCTGCGTGGGCTCGTCGCTTTTGGTCAGGATAAACGTATCGAAGTGCTCCTGCATAAAGGCCGGGCTCTCGGCTTGCGGCGGCTTGTAGAACCAGATGAGGCGAACCGGGGAAGGAGCGGCAGCAAGCAAGGGCACATACAGCGTAAAGTTCTCCTGTGCATGGAGGCACGCCGTCGCCTGGATTATAATAAAAAGAGAGGTCATCAGAGTAAGAAGAAGGAAGGTGCGTTTGGGGGGATCCATGAATAACTCCAGTCCGCGATTAGTGGATGGTATGGTATCAAATTGGGCTCTCGAAATCGCTGTTCGGAGCGCCAGGGTTATGACCCAAACTTGTCCCTTTCTCCCTATGTTCCTTAAAGAGGGAGCCGCACCCTGATGCGTTGGGCCTCTCTCCTTTTTCAAGTTGTGGCTATTCACCTATTGCGAGGCAGCTTTTTTGTGGATGACGATGGGCTTGTCGAGGAGCTTGCTACTTTTGCCAGACATGGTATTACCTGGTTGGAGAACCGCGACTGAAGTCAGGTGACCAGGCCACCTTCATATCTTTCCACGACTTCTTCACATTTTTTCCACATCTGGCTGCTATTGTTCTCCCATGATCTTTCTAAGGAGAATGGAATGACTCAACCCCCACGACGCTCTGGCCTACCCTGGCTGCCGATTGCCCTGATTTTGCTATTACTGCTCATCGCGGTCGTTGCCTGGTCCCTCTTCATGGCGGGCGCGGCAGACGAGGTGCAAAGCGCAACGGTGGACGCGATTACGCTCGTCACGACGGTGGAGGCGTCCGGTGTGGTTGCGCCACGCCAGCAAGCTACCCTGACCTGGCGAACCACAGGCCAGGTAGAGGAGATTCAAGTCGAAGTCGGCGAGCGCGTGGAAAAGGGGCAGCCTCTCATGGGGCTGGACCCGGCCACCGTCCCCGCGACGGTAGGTGGCGCACAAGCAGAGCTGCTCGCCGCGCAGGAGGTCCTCAACAACCTGCTCGCCCCTGATATGATGACCCTCGCGACCAGCCAGCGCGCAGTGGTTGAGGGATACAACACGCTCGATCAGGCCACGCGCGCCCTGGAGGCTGCCATTGATCGTACCCAACCTATCGTGTCCGCTTCCCTCTACCAGTCCGTCACCGATAGCCGAAGCGCGCTCGTAGAAGCGCGGACGGTGCTCCCGCTGGTGGGGAGTCCGCTGGACGTGCAACTCCTGTACCGCGCTTCACGGCTCACGGAGCGAGACTTCGAGCGGTACGAGGAGTTTGCGACCCTGTCCGAGGAGAGCGACCAGGAGAGCACGAGAACGAGCGGTGCTGCGGTGCGCGACTCTTATGAGGCGGTGCTTGCCACCCAGCAGGCGCTCGAAGAGGAACTCGATCAAGATACAGTGGATGAGGTAGAGGAGCTTAGCAAGGCGCAGAGCGCCTACGAGGAGGCTGTCGCCGATCTGGGCGAGGCGTTGGTAGAGAGCAACAGCTATACCTTGACGCTGGAGTTGGCCCAGTCACAGGCGCAGATGGCAATTGCCGAGGCCACCCTGTTCAATGCCCTCACCGAGCTGGATCACCGACTAAACGGCCCGGCGGCGACCGACCTGGCAGCCGCCGAGGCCCGGCTCCAGGCCGCCCAGACCACAGTGGATAGTCTGACGCTCACGGCACCCTTCGCGGGTGAAATCGTGGCTCTGTACAACCAGGTCGGTGACATGGTGACACAGAACCCGGCGCTGATCGTCGCGGACCTCACGCGATTGCACATCACCACCCTGGTGGATGAGACCGAGGTCGCGCAGATTGCGCTGGGCGCTCCTGCGAGCATAACCTTCAGTGCCCGACCAGAGCTGCTGTTGGAAGGGAGCGTGCTGGAGGTCAGTCGCATCGGGCAGCTTGCTCAGGGGCTGGTCAAGCACGAGGTCAAAATCTTGCTGGATAATACCAGCGAGGTGATTCCCCTGGGCACCACCGCTGATGTGAGCATCAAGGTGAGTGTGCAGGAAGGGGTTCTGGCCGTGCCGCTCGACGCCCTCCAGAGCGATGCGCAGGGTGAATTTGTGAACCGCCTGGGCAGCGATGACACGCTGGAGCGGGTTGCGGTAGAGAGCGGTGAGCTTCAGGGGGATCTGGTGGTAGTACGCGGCAACCTTCAGGCCCGTGATCGGGTGCAGATCGTAGCACCGGAGCCCCGCTCCGGCGGCTTTGGCCAGTAGCGATGATTGACCCTATCTACGAGGCTGTCATGATCGAACTCGACGCTATCACCAAAGTGTATCAGCTCGGGGAGACGCAGGTCCATGCGCTGAACCAGGTGAGTTTCAGGGTAGAACGCGGGGAGATGGTTGCCATCATGGGACCGTCCGGGTCCGGCAAGAGCACTCTGCTCAACATCCTGGGATGCCTGGATGAACCCAGCTCGGGCACCTACCGCCTGGATGGGCTCAATGTGGAGAATATGGGCGATGACGAGTTGGCCGAGATTCGCAACCGCCGCATCGGCTTTGTCTTTCAGCAGTTCAACCTACTGGCCCGCACCAGCGCGCTGGAAAACGTCATCCTCCCGCTGGAGTATGCCGGGGTAGATGAACGAGAGGCGCGGGAGCGCGCGCAGACAGCCCTGAACACAGTGGGGCTGGGCGAGCGCATCCACCACCGCCCCAACGAACTCTCGGGAGGCCAGCAGCAGCGCGTCGCCATCGCGCGCGCGCTGGTTACGGCTCCGGCCATCATTCTGGCGGACGAGCCCACCGGCAACCTGGACAGCAAGACCAGCACCGAGATTATCCGGCTCTTCCAGCAGCTGCATCGCGTCCACGGGCAGACCATCATCTACGTCACCCACGATCCCTTTACCGCCCGCCACACCCAGCGCGTCCTGCGCGTCGCCGATGGCCAGATCGTGGAGGACGAGCGGGTAGAGCGTCCGCTGGAGGCAGGGGCAGCGCTCCCCAGTGAGTTGGCCCTGGCCGATGAGATGCACCACCATGAGGAGCAGTCATGAAGTTTCGCAAAAATATCCAGATCGCGCTACGGGCACTATCAGCGAACAAGCTGCGCTCGGGACTCACCATGCTGGGTATCATGATCGGGGTGGGCGCGGTCGTCGCCCTGATGGCACTGGGCAACGGGGCCTCGGCCATGATTACGCAGCAGGTCGAGGGGATCGGCTCGAACCTGGTGGCGGTTTTGCCAGGTCGGCTGGATGGAAGTCAGAGTCGTTCCCAGCCGACCTTCCTCTACTATGAAGATTACGAGGCCCTAGAGCGCCATCTCAACCGAATCGCGGCCATTTCCCCGGCCTTCCAGACGACCGCACGAGTGTCCTATGCTGATACGCAGCTCAACAGCATGTTGACGGCCACTGTGCCCGATTATGCACAGGTGCGAACCTTCGAGATGGCGCGTGGGCGCTTTCTGCGCGAAGGGGATCGCGCCAGCAATGCGCGCGTCGTGGTGCTCGGCTCGGAGGTGGCAGAGGATATATTCGGGGCGGTGAACCCCCTCGGGCGGACGATCAAGCTCAACAATGTACCCTTCGAGGTGATTGGGGTGCTCGTCTCTGAGGGCTCGAATAACACGGACACGGTGGTGATCGTCCCGCTGGAAACGGCCTATACCAAGCTACTTGGCAGCACTGCCACCCGGGATGGGCAGCGGCTGGTGACCGATATATCGATCTCGGCAGCCACCGCCGAGGATGTAGATAGTGTGATGGTCCAGGCCGAGCGGATCATGCGCCGCCAGCACGACCTGAAGCTCACCGATGAGCTGGATGTGACGGTGGTGAGCCAGGAGCAATTCCTGGAAACGCTCAATGTCATCACCGGCACCCTCACGGCCTTCCTGGCCTCCATTGCCGCGATCTCGCTGATCGTGGGAGGGATTGGCATTATGAACATCATGCTGGTCTCCGTTACCGAGCGCACCCGTGAAATCGGCCTGCGCAAGGCCCTGGGGGCCAAGCAGCGCGTGATCCTGGTCCAATTTCTGATCGAGACGATTACCCTCAGTATGCTGGGCGGACTTCTGGGCGTGGCGCTAGGGATGGGTGTGGCGGCGGTGGCGACCGCGACAGATCTCATCCAAGCGCAGGTCACCCTCGGCTCGGTGCTCATGGCCTTCGGCTTTGCCGCCCTGGTGGGTATCGTTTCTGGCCTCTATCCTGCCTACCGCGCCTCGCGCCTGCGCCCGATAGTCGCGCTCCGCTACGAGTAAGGTGCAGATGAAAACCATTCTGGTCGTGGACGATGAGGCCAAGATCGTCGAGATCTGTCGGGACTACCTGATCGCGGCGGGCTTTCAGGTGCTGGAG
>JACCSL010000649.1 GCA_013812995.1 Ardenticatenales bacterium
ACCGACTCAATCTGCACGGTGGGTGAGAGCGAGGTGTAATATTCAGCCTCCGCTGTCCGCTCCGCCACGAAGAGGCGGTCATTCACATAGGCGTTCAGGTGAATCCCGTGTTCCAGCCCGTAGCGCACAATGTCCTGCGTAATCGCGAGCGGCAGCGTGAGGTGATGGATGATCGCGTCGCCCCGGCGGACGAGTGCGCCCTGGTAGCAAATCAGCGGCTCCCGCACTGCCAGGGCCTCCGCGATGGGCAGCGTGGCGCGGTACATGCGCCCCGTGGCGAGCGTCAGCGCGTGGCCCGCGTTCTGCGCGGTGGCCAGAGCATGGCGCACACGCGGCGCGATGGTCAGCGTGTGGTCAAAGAGCGTGCCATCGAGGTCCGTGGCAATCAGCCAGCGCTCGCCCATCACGCTTTCCTACCTGGCCCCTCGTATGACAAGTCGAGCGCGTAGCGCATCGTTGTTTCTCCTCGTCACTCGCTGCCCTTTACCTCTACGATATTAGGCACAAATACACTGTAATCGCCCCTGGCCTGGATGGTGTCGCGGACGAGCGTGCTGCTGACAAAAATCTCGTCGGCATCGCTCAACATGAAAACGGTCTCCAGCCCCTCCAGCATCTTCTGGTTCATCTTGGACTGCTGGAATTCATTGCGAAAATCGGCCTGGTTGCGCAGCCCGCGTACCACGATGGTGGCCCCAACGCGGCGGGTATAGGTGACCAGAAGCTCCCCCGTGAAGCTGTCCACGGAGACATTGGGCAGGGCGCGCGCCGACTCTCGGATGAAGTGCAGCCGCTCCTCCACCGAAAAGAGAGTTTTCTTCTTCGGGTTGTAGCCCACCACCACGATCAGCTTCGAGAAAATCGCAGACGCGCGCCGAATGATGCTCAGATGGCCGTCGGTGAGGGGGTCGAAGCTACCGGGGTAGATGGCGATGCGCTCACTCACGGCTGACCCTCCACCCGATCTGCTTCAGTTGTTGTTGAAGGGCCTCGTAGCCGCTGCGGGCACTGTTTTCGTCCAGGCCAGGCTCCGTGGTGAGCACCGCGATGCCATCATAGCCGCCGACAAGGAGTGGTCTCAGCAGCTCGGCGAGGGGCAGCGAGCCCACACCGGGCAGGCAGCGTTTCCCCTGCGCGTCCTCGTCGCCCACGGCGAGAAGCACGGTACGCGCCGCGTCCTGGGGCTGGAGCTGCTCTCCAGCGTGCCAGAGCGCCACGGTGTCCACGTACCAGCCCAGCGCATCGTGGTTGGCCTGCTGCACCAGTGCTCTCACGGTGGCAAACGAGGGAGATGCCAGCGCGAGCACAGTGCTCCAGCGCTGCGCCACCTCGGCCAACTCGCGGATGCGCTCGTCGGGCTGCGCGATGCGGAGCACAAGCACGGGCGCGCCCAGCCGCCGCGCCTCCTTGCAGAGCGCCTCAAGTTGCGGCGCATGGGCTGGGTCGCTGTCGGGCAGCGTCAGCCCGTCGATAGCAGCGGGCTGGGTGCGCAGGAAGAGACGCTTGAGGTCGCGAATGTCGAACTCTGGCTGCGCCAGGAATCGCTGATACTTAGCATGGTCCACGACGAGCCAGGGATAGCCCGTGATGGCCGCAAGGCGTATATCCTCGTCGAGGGGCTGCGCGGGAGCAAAGTCGTGTCCGGCCAGGGCAAGTTGCATGAGGAACTCCTGAACGGAGGGAACGGAAAGTCAAAAGTCAAAAGTCAAAGGTCAAAAGTCAAAAGTAACGGCCAACAATCATGACTCATCCCATAAGGCGTACCAGAAGGGTTCAGGAAGGAGCCGCAGACGCGTTTCGAGAATTGAGATGAATTCGCGAATGACCTGCTTGCTTTCAGCCGAAGAGCTCAACTTGCGGAGTGCTGACAATTCATCAGCTTGCTGAAGAACCTCTAACACCTCGTCAGAAAGGGTGGCCTCAAGGGGTTTCTAGAAGCCGGGGCGGCCCAGGGTCCATATCCCTGCCTCTTCCTGAAGCACATCATCCAGCATAGCCTGCAACGTTCCCAGTGCCAGGCAGATCACAAAAGCCTCAATGCTCTCCTGATCCACCAACAGCGTCAAGGCTTTATCTTTCTCCACCAATAGTCTGCCACCAATAGTCTTCCTCCGTGGCACCCGACCGCCGCCATTATAACCAGTGATTCCAGCACTGACTAGCAGCGAATTCTCAAGGATTGCCTGGTCGTTACCTTGTCGTCGCCGTCACTTTGTTGTTGCCGTTACTTTTCCCGGTCAGTCGTTACTTTCCCCCTTCAGGGGCCTACTTGGTGACTTTTGACTTTTGACTTTTGACTTTCCGTCACACCGGCAAATGCACCGTAAACGTACTCCCCTCCCCCAACATACTATCCAGAGCAATGTACCCGCCGTGCGCCTCCGCGATGCCCTGGCAAAGGGGAAGGCCAAGGCCCGTGCCATAGACATCCCGCGTGGTGCTCTGATCGACGCGGTAGAAGGGCTCGAAGACGCGGTGATGGTTCTCGCGCGCGATGCCCAGGCCCTGGTCCGTCACGGAGAGGCGAAGCTCCGTCTCGTCTCGGACGGCACGGATGAGAATCAGGCCCCCGTCTGGCGAGTACTTGATCGCATTGATGAGAAGATTGGAAAGCAACTGCTCAATCCGGTCCGCATCTAACGACACCGCCGAGACATCGCCCTCTACCTCCACATGAATCATGTGCTTATCCGTCATAACCCGATGCTCCGTCGCCATGCGCCGAAGCAGATCTAGCAGATCGGTGGGGGCCAGTTTGATCTCGAAGCGCTGCATGTTCAGGCGGGAGAGGTCCAGCATCTCGTTCACGAGGCGGTTGAGGAGGCGGCTCTTATCCAGAATGTGCGTGATCCAGCGATTGCGCTTCGCCAGCGACCCATCCGGACGATCCAGCAGCAGCTTGCTATAGCCCAGAATCGTGGTCAGGGGCGTGCGCAGCTCGTGGCTGATAATCGAGATGAGTTCATCTTTCATGCGCTCGCTGGCACGAATCTCCGTAATATCGTGCAGGAGCAGGAGCCGCCCAATGCGCTGGCCCTGCCCATCCAGGATGGGGCTGTGGATCAATTCCAGGGTTCGGGGTGGCGTCAGCAATTCGATCTCCATCCGACGCACGCCCGCGCCCTGGGTCGGGGTGAGCGGGTCCTCGGAGGAAGTGGTGTGGAGCAACTCGCGGAGCTGGGGCCACAATTCCTCGCTGCTGCGCCCCACCCACTCCGTCGCGGGCGGGATGTTCAGCAGGTCGAAGAGGGGCTGATTGATGAAGGTGACGCAGCCCTGCTCATCCAGCGCGATCACCCCGTCCGTCATGGAGTGCAAAATCGCATTCATGTTGCTGCGGCTCTGGACGACAGAGGTATAAAACTGTGCATTCTTGATGGCGGTGGTGGCCTGGTTGGCGAAGATCGCCAGCAGCTCCATTTCCTCCAGCGTGTAGCGATGCGCCTGGCGATGGTAGAGCGACATGAGCCCGACCACCTCATCGCGATAGATGAAGGGCAGGTAGAGGGCGGTGTGGAGACCCTCACGGCGCGCGGCCTCCCGAAGCGGCCCCATCCGCTCGTCCTGCTCGATGTCGGCAATCAGGATCGGGGCGAGCTGCTCGATGGCGCGCCCGTTGGCGGAACTTGCATAGAGCACCTGCTCGCGGGCCAGGTAATTGGCCGAGAGACCGAAGGCGCTCACAAACTCGAAGCCATAGGGGTCCGTGGGCATCATCATCGCCATACCATCCACAGAGAAGCTGGAGCGGATGCTAATCATCAGTGCCTCCAACACGCGCTGCACATCCAACTCCGCGTTGATCTGTGTCCCCATCTCATAGAGAGCTCGGTGCTGGGCCAACTGGCGCTCGATGCGCTCATTGTGATGGCGCAGGTCGGCCTCCAACTGCTTGAGCGGGGTAATATCGACGAGCGTCATCATCACCCCTATGATCGCGTCGTTGGAATCGCGCAGGGGATTTAAGGAGAGGTCGAACCAGCGACCTCCCCGCTCCAGGTAGGGATAGTAGAATGCCTTCGTCCGCTGCGAGACACCCCTCTCCAGGGCAGAGTGCACCATCTGCGCTAGCGTTGTGCGTTCGACCTGCGGAAAAAGTTGCGCCAGATGCTTCCCCTCTATCTGATCGATCTCGGGCGCGATGGCGACTTGAAAGGCGGGGTTGGCTCGAACGAATCGCCCCTCCAGATCAAGGACCGCCTTGCCCACCGGGCTGGCCTCGATGAGCAGGTTGTTATACGCGGTCAGCGCTTCCAACTCCGCCTGGCGATGCTGAGACTCCTGGAGGAGCTGCATATTGTCAATGGTGACAGCAGCCTGCGAGGCAAAAATTTGGAGCAGTTGAAGAGTGTGGGAGCCTACTTGATGCTGCTGGTCGCGGTCGAACACCAGTAGCGCCCCGATGACCTGGTTGCGCGCCTCCAGGGGAAGAACCGCCGCCGTGGCAACCTGCCAATGCGTCTGAAAGCGCCTCAACTCCTCGGGGG
>JACCSL010000664.1 GCA_013812995.1 Ardenticatenales bacterium
GCCCACCCGTTGCCTAAAGCGATACGCATGAAACGCGACGTGTGGAAAAATCCCTACAGGCAGGTGAGGGCGGAGTTGTGCGGCCCCAATGCCCCGGCAGAGGAGCGCCCCACGTTTACGGAACTGCGCTCCGTGCAGGTAGAGCAGGCCGGGGGTATCCGCGAGCTTTGGATTCAGCGCGCTCTCTTTGCCAATCGACAGGGAGAATTGTTCCGCCTGGACGTGATTGGGAGCCATCCAGAGCGGGTCACCCGCTACACCGGGGAGCTTCGGCTCTGCCTGGACCAGCTTTTTACAGGGGAGATTGCCGTACCCCAGGAGGTGCCGCCTGCCCCCGCGCACCCCTCCGTACCGCAAACGTTTGGGGAAAACCCGGAAGACCTCATCATTGAGATTTACCTGGTGGGCTTCGTGAACGCTCGATCCGATGCACAGACCATGATTGAGCGGCTGCTTGCCCGCCCCGTGGAAGAGTGGCCCGTGTTGTTTAGACAGTTGAAACTCACGCCGGGGCAGGCGTGCCCGGAGCAGTCCAGAGAATCCTACATGGTTGATTTCGTCATCGACCCGTCGGTGTCAGGGGGGGGAACCCACCGCTACGCGGAAAAGTTTGGGGTCAAGGCAATCGCGGCGACGGTTTCCGTGGCGGAGGGCAGCGGCTCTGTGCGAGGCACTGTCTGCCGGAATAGCAGCACCGTGCGGACGGGGATGGTATCGAAGGGTGGCATCCAGAGTGCGGACTTGAGTCATTCCTCCTCCGTGCCCATGACCTATGATCTGGGCGTCACAGGGAATAGCAGCGGCACCTATCGGGTCAGCGGTCGCGCCTGGGTGGAGGGCTGGAATGCCAGCTATCTCAATCCGTACGTGCCCGGTGGCGTCAGCAATTGCCCCCCATGAGCCGCCGACCTCAACACACCGTTTTCTGCTTTCGTTGACGTCATGTAGGGCGACTTCTATACTGGTGGCTTCGGCTGACCCAGCTTTAAGCAAAAGAGGAGCACACCATGCGTATACTGATTACAGGAGGGGCGGGCTTCCTAGGCTCGCACCTATGCAAACGTTTCCTGACGGACGGTCACGAGGTGATCGCGATGGATAACCTGCTGACGGGCGACCAGCGCAACATCCAACCCCTCCGCAAGAATCCGGCCTTTCGCTTCATCCACCACGACATTACCCACCCCATCGAGTATGACGATGAGCTGGATGCCATCCTGCACTTTGCCTCGCCCGCAAGCCCCGTAGACTACCTGGAGTTACCGATCCAGACGCTGAAGGTTGGCTCGTTGGGCACCTATCACACGCTGGGGCTGGCCAAGGCCAAGAAGGCGCGCTACCTGCTGGCCTCCACAAGCGAGGTCTATGGCGACCCTCTCGTGCACCCGCAGACCGAGGAGTATTGGGGCAACGTGAACCCCATCGGCCCACGCGGCGTCTACGACGAGGCCAAGCGCTTTGCAGAGGCGATGACGATGGCCTACCATAGAACTCACAATGTTGATACCAGAATTATAAGGATCTTTAATACGTTCGGCCCCTCGATGCGCCTCAACGATGGTCGCGTGGTGCCGAACTTCATCACGCAGGCCCTGCTGGGTCAGCCGCTAACGATCTACGGGGATGGCTCCCAGACGCGCTCCTTTACCTATGTCAGCGACCTGGTGGAGGGAATCGTGCGCCTGCTCTGGAGCGATGAGGTGCTGCCAGTCAATATCGGCAACCCTGGCGAGTTTACCATCCTGGAGTTCGCCAACCTCGTCAACGAGATGACGCGGAATGCCGGTGGAATCCTTTTCAAGGAACTGCCAACGGATGACCCCAAGCAGCGCCGCCCGGACATCAGCAAGGCCAGAGAGATTCTGGCCTGGGAGCCCACCATTCCCCTGGGTCGCGGGCTGGAGATGACAATCCCCTACTTCAAGGGTCGGCTGCACGAACTATAGGGCTCCGAAAACGAAAGCGGCCCGCGCTGTGCTAGCGCGGGCCGCTTTTTATTTGTGCAGAAGGGCGCTACAGCGCCTTTTCCATCTCCTCCACGAGGAAGTTGCCCGCCTCGTAGAACTTCTCACCATCCACATGAATCTGTGCCCCGTCGCGCAGGTCGCAGATCATGTCCCAGTGGACACCGGACTTGTTGACGCTGCCGGTCTCGGGGTAGCCCGCGCCAACCGCCATGTGTAGTGTGCCGCCAATTTTCTCATCGAAGAGAATGTTGCGCGTGAAGCGGTCGATCCCGTAGTTTGTGCCGATGGCCCACTCGCCAAGGTAGCGCGCGCCCGCGTCCGTATCGAGCACGGAGAGCAGGTACTCCTCGTTCTTCTTGGCCGTCGCTTTGGTAATTCGCCCCTCCTCAAAGAAGAGTTCCACATCCGAGACCTCGCGCCCGCCATAGATCGCGGGGTAGGTGAAGCGCACCCAGCCATTGACCGAGTCCTCGACAGGTCCGGTGAAAATCTCGCCGCCGGGCATGTTATAGTGACCATCATCGTTGATAAAGGTTCGACCCGCGATGGAGAGCGAGAGGTCGATATTCTCGCCCTTGATCGTGAGCTTATCCTTGCCCTTCAGCCAGTCCACCAGCCTCTGCTGGCGCGTGCTTTTCTCCTTCCAGACAGAGACCGAATCCTCCTGGTCCAGGTGCAGGGCCTTGAAGACAAAGTCCGTGTACTGGCTCAGCGACATGTCAGCGTCCTGCGCGGCGGCGTGGGTCGGGAACTGGGTGAGGGTCCAGCGCATCTCGCCCTCGGCGGTGCGCCGCATGATGGTCGCCATCAGTTCCTGAGTCGCCTGACGGGAGAGTGCCTAGCGGGCCGGGTCAACATTGGAGAGGTAGCGGGTGTTGGTGGGGGCAATCAGGCTGATTTGAACCTGATAGCTGTCGGCAATGATGCGGCGAGGCGCGGGGATGTGGCGTAGTTGCTCATCGTTCGCCTCCTGGAGGAAGATTTCGCCCATTTCTTCATCAGCAAAGTTGACGGTGGGGTTGGCTCCGGCGCGCAGCACTTCCCGGTACACCTCGCGTGCCAGGGGCAACGCTGCCAGCGGACTCGAAATCGCAACGCTCTCACCCGGTTTCACGTCGGTGCTATATTGAACAAGCACCTGGGCCAGCTTCTGAATTCGTGGATCGACCATCTGTATCTTCCTTGATAAGGGGGCTCACGCCCGGCCATATTC
>JACCSL010000709.1 GCA_013812995.1 Ardenticatenales bacterium
AGTAAGAGCAGCTAGATAACAACGAAGTATTCACCTGGTATGGTATGCCGACGGGGAGGCAATGAAGAATCAAAAGTGAGTCGGAGGTCAGGAATCAAGCGGTTCGCCCAAAAAGCATTCCTATGCTTTGCTAGATAAACATCATCTATCGAGGAGTTGCGATGACCCATCACCGTCGCCGTGCTTTGCTGATCTTTGGTTGGTTGCTGCTATTTGTCGTTGGCCCAGCCTTGCAGGTTGCCGCGCAATCCCCCGGCGATGTCCCCCCGCGCCCCGCTGTTCCGCAGAGTGATCCTTTTTTTGGCATTGTTCAGGCCATCCATGATCCTGAGAAGGCCGTCGCCGCCGGGGTTCGCTGGGAGCGCCTGGTGGTATGGTGGTCTGCCTTTCAGCCGAGTGGGCCGCAGGATTGGAATCCCGGCGGTTGGATGGCCCGCACCCAGCTACAGGAGCAAAAAGCGCGCGGTATCGAGCCCGTGGGCGTGATACTGAATACACCAGGCTGGGCAGGCCGCCCGGGCATCTATGCACCCATCTCGCCCCCACAGAACCTTCATCTGCCCTTCGACCACCCCGAGAATTACTGGGGGCAGTTCTTGATGAAACTTTCCGCCGAGTACGCAGGTACCGTGGACACCTGGATTCTGTGGAACGAGCCTGACATGTACCGGGAAAGCTATGTGAACTGGCAGGGCACCGTCGAGGAGTTCGCGCAGCTACAGATGGTAGGCTACCAGGCCATCAAGCGCGCCAACCCGAACGCACGCGTGATTCTGACGGGCACGACTTACTGGTGGGACCATGAAAACAAGCGCGCGCCCTACCTGGACCGCCTCGTGACAGAACTTCTCAAGCTGCCAGGCGCTGCCCAAAATGGAGCCTACTTCGATGCCGTCTCCATCCACCAGTACAGCAATCCCCTCAACAGCTACACGGTTCCCGTCTTCAACCGACGCATCCTGGAGAGCCACGGGTTGAACAAACCTCTGTGGCTTGTGGAATCGAATACCGTCCCGCACGATGATCCTCAGCACCCCCTGCCCCGCGAGGGCCTGCGCGCCTCGATGGGAGAGCAGGCGAGCTACATGATTCAAAGTGTCGCCCTCGCCAGGGCGGCGGGGGTCGAACGCTACTCGGTCTACAAGATGCGCGATGAGGGGCCAGAGTACGAGCAGTATTTTGGCCTGGTGCGCAACGATGGCTCGCCGCGCCCTGCCTACGTTGCCTATCAGGTGGCAGCGCAGGAGATGTCGAATGTGCGCGACGCGCAGTACTTCTGGAATGGCTCCGCTGCGCCACCAACAGCGGGCCAAATCACGGCACTGCTGGCCTCCAACAGCAACCGGACACAGTTCGTCTGGCCTGGGGCGCTCAACGGGGTACGCATGAAGCGCGGCAATGACAGAGTGACCGTGCTATGGAATGCCTCAACGGTCCCGCTCGCGGTGACTATCCCATCCAGTGCCTCTCAGGCGACCCTGGTGACCAAATACGGCGAGCGCCAGGCCCTGGTGCGGCAGCCCGACAATAGCTACCAGGTGACGCTCGCGGTGGCCACCAATAACACAGACTCGCGCGATCCCCAGCTCATCCTGGTGGGTGGCGACCCCGTGATTCTCGTGGAGCCGGGCGCTGCCAATGCCCCTGACCCCTTGCCGGGTCTGGCCAACGCCCCTGTCCCCACGCCGCGCCCCACTGACCCTGCCAACAGTTGCAGCGCCACAGCAGCGGGCGGCGCGACGTGGCTCGCTCCCACGGGGTACACGGTCAGCGGACCGTGGCTGGACTTCCTGCGCTCGCACGGCGACATCGACTACGTGGGTTTGCCGCGCTCGCCGGTCATGCAGGATCCACTGAACCCCACGCAGTGCGTTCAATACTTCCAGCGGCTTATATTGGAGTGGCATCCGGAAAACCCGCCTGCCTATCAGATCCAACGCCGTCTGCTGGGCATGGAGATAATCAGTCAGACGTCCGCGCCCCCTTCCCCCCCTACCGGCCCCAACAGCAAAGACTACTGGTACTTTCCCAAGGGGGACAATGGCCTTGGCCACGCCGTGGCGAACTTCGCACCGGATGGAACGCCCATCGGCTTCAAAAGCTATTTTGATCGCAACGGGCGCGAGGATTCCTTTGGATACCCGATGGAACCCCCGAGCTTGCGCGTGGGAAGCGACGGGGTCGAGCGGTGGACGCAGCTCTACCAGGCAGCCCTCTTCGAGTATCATCCCGAGTTTGACCGGGATGGAGTCAAGCCGGGCACCACGCTGCCCTGGCGGGGGTGGCGTGTGCAGTTGCGCCTGCTGGGCGATGAGTACCTGGAAACTCGGCCACCCTTCATCCTACCGCAACCAACGCCATAAATGGAGAGCGCCCCGAGTTTGGAACACGAGCTTGGGGCGCTCTCGTCCAACCCCGCCGCGCCAAGAGCCTCATCCAGGTATCAGGCGTGCCACTACTGTTCATCATTCCCTCTGCGCAAAATTATCGTTGGAAGAGGCGGTGATTGCTGCGCTGGAGCATCTCTAGGGTTCTGCGGAAATCGTCTCCAAATCGAGGTATTTGACGTTGTTGCCCACGAAATAGAGTCGGTTGCCCACCGGAACCACCCAGAAGTAAAAGTCTAAGCCCGTACCAAGTTGATACTCGTGGAGTAGTTGCTCATTACGATAGAGACGCGCGTTGATAATCCGGCTTTTTAGCTCTGATTGGTAGGGCTGCGAATGTGCCTCCGAGCGGGACAACTCCAACCGAAAGTCTCCCGGTAGATCATCGCTCGCGCGCGAGCAATCATCGGAAATGGTCCGCACCGAGTGGGAGCGCAGCGTCTCTTTCATAGTAGAAATATTGCTTCTAACAATATAGTCATCGTTGACAAAGTGATGTACCAGACCCAGCCCGCTAGACTTCATTTGCCCAGTGACTGGATCCGCCTTGCAGATTTCTTCCTGCAACTCAGTGAGCTCCTCAAGCTTTCCCTCCAACAGCAAGGGCGTAATCATATCCGCGCTCGTTGGTTCTTCCGTGGTGCGATGAGTGATGTATTCCACGAAGGTGAGAGAGTGAAGTCCTCCATCGCTATCCACCCGATAATAGAGGATGTCATTCAAACTTTCGCCTCGGAACCTCGCATAGATCGCCTCCCCTCCGTAGATAAGCTCCTCTATCACAAGCGGCTTGCTATCTGGAAGCTGGACCTCACTGACCGCCCCCGCTTCCAGGTTGACCAGAAACAAGCGGCGGTTCTTGAATAGATCCTCAGCAATGAGGGCGCGTGTTTCATCTGCAAACACCATCGCGGTAGCAGCCGCCTCATCTTGCAGTCTGTCAAAGGTACTACGATGAAGAGTTTGCAGCGCGAACATCCCATCCTGCTGCGTCGAATCTGCCTCACGAATGAGCCCGGTTCCCCACATACAGGCAATGCTCAAACACCCCAAAAGTCCCAATCCCACCGACATTCCGCATAGAACAAGCGTTCTTCGGGAATTAAAGGGTAAACCGAGTACAAGTTGACCATAACAACCGCCGGGAGGACCAGCAAAGCCCTCGAATATCTCTTGGAGCGTGCGCTTCAGAG
>JACCSL010000785.1 GCA_013812995.1 Ardenticatenales bacterium
AGTCGAGACTGCGTAATTGACGTTTGTTGGGAACGGACGGCGACGGCTAGAATGTATGTCCTACTCTTGACGCTTTGTAGAAGGGATTGTCTCATTGTGTCCGCGCTTCAGCAGATACCCTGTGAGGTCCGCGAAGTGGCGTACCTCTTGTCCTCATTGGCCTGCGACCGCTGTGGCGCATCCGCCCCACGGTATAGTACCGCCAGCCGCGTCGCCATCGATATTGAGATAGATCACCCGGTTCTGCTTTGGGTGACCGTCAGCGTCCATCGCTGCGTTGCCTGTCAGCATTATTTTCGCGCCCAACCGCCTTTTCTGCGCCGCGATGCTTGCTATACCCAGCGCGTCGTCGAAAAAGCCATCCAGTCCGTTTATCAAGATGGGATGGCCTTTCGGCGCGCAGCCGACCGCTTGGCGCGGGATTTCTGGGTCAAACCCAGTGAAGGCATGATTCGCCGCTGGTGTCGCACCTATGCCCAGCAGCTGGACCTGAGCGTTGACTACCTGCCCTGGGTGGTCCAGGGGTTTTCGGGTGTTCTCTGTGTGGATGAAGTCTATCAGGGTAATCTCGCCTTGCTGCTGGCCGTTGACCCCGCTACGCCACAGGGGGATCGCCTCGTCGGCTATCAGTTGGTCACAGGGTCGGTGACGCAGCTTGACGTTGCGGCCTTTCTGACCCGGTTACGTGCCGCTGGCCTTCAGCCCGAGCAGGTCATTACCGATGGCTCCTCCCTCTATCCCAACCTCCTCCAGCAGCTCTGGCCGAGCGCGGCCCATCAACTCTGCTTGTTTCACGAAACCCAGCGGATAACGGAGGCCGTCAAGCAGGTGGTGCGCACGGTCCGGGCGTCCCTACCGCATGTCCCCGCTGCCCCAGCCGCGTCCCGCCCTCGACGGACTTCCGGCTTGCTAGGGCGTCCCCGCACCCGTCCCTTGCCCGATGATCCACACGATGTGCGCGTGCAGCAGTGGCAGGCGCGCCAGAGCGCGCTCCTACAGGCGAAGGCGCGCGTGCATCGCCTCCACCAGCAGGGGGTGCCGCTGCGGGCCATCGCCCGTCAGACGGGACACTCCCGCAGCACGGTTGGGATTTGGCTTCAGGAGCCACCGCCTGTGCTCGAAACCTTCGCGCTTGACCCACCATCTGTGCCAGAATCCCTCCCCTTTCCCGCAGCGCCAGAGGGAAGCCATCCGGCCACCGCGCCCGCCCAGGTCCCGCCGCCCTCTGCCCCTTGGACAGACTGGGAGGAGATTCGAGCCATCCAGCGCACCTTAGCCCCGCGTCGCTACCTGATGCTGCATCGGCCTGAGCACTTGACATCTGAGGAGCAGAGTGAACTGGACCAAGCGCTCGCCAGTCCGGTGGGGACCACACTCCAGATCGCCCGTGACTTCGTTGTGGAGTGGTATGGGTTCTGGACGGATGAGCAGGGACAGCGCCGCTCCTTGGTGGAGGCCCAAACTCGCTATCAGGCTTGGTGCACGAACCCCGCCTATCAATCACTTGCCCCCCTTCAGCAGGTCATCCAGGCGGTGGATGCGGCCCGCTTCCAGCACCTCAGCCACTTCCTCAAGAACCCCCGCTGGGAAGCCACCAACAACGGAGCCGAACGGGGGGGACGTCTCTTTCGCCACCTGCAAGGGCCGCACTTCAATCTACGAACCACGACCTCTATTGAACACGCTCTTACGGTCCAGAGTTATCAGTCCTATGAAAGCGCCGTGCGCCCGGTGGGAATCCTGCCAGGCCGCTCAACGCGCGGTCGGAAACCTGTGACCCTGCCTCTATCCGCCGCTGCATAAGACGACTGCGAACGTCAATTACGCAGTCTCGACTTGCCCCGGTACGCTATCACGAGACTCAACAATGCCTTATCTGGCAAAACGCCTGGCATCCCTGTACCGTGTATCACAGTATCATAATCCTACGGGTCAGAGCCACGCTTTTGTCGGTTATTACCACGCGGTATTGATACCAAAACCCCAGCTTCGACACGCGCCACCGCTTCTTTCAACACCTCGCGGGGCACACGCAGGAATACCATATTCCGTACCTCTTCATCCTCGTATTGCGGATCGAGGAGAATCGAACAGGCCAGTTGTAGATGCCACGCGGCCTGATCCAAATCATGCAATGTGCGCAAGCGTTCCGCTTGGCCCTCTCGCTTGGCTCGTGCCAGCAAGGAGCGCGTCAACTGCTCCAGCAAATCCAGGGCATCATCCTGGGCGATAGCTTCGTAGCTGTGAGCAAACGCCAGGAGGGTCGCGATTTGCCGCTCTTCAGGCATTCGCGCCAGGGTCTGGCTCCAGGCGGTGGCCGCATAGCGTGCCAACTCCTTGACGCGCCCCACGGGGACGCCCGATAGATCGACGCGCCCCACCTCCAGGGCTCGGATTTCGGCTACCCACGCCAATGCTTTGACGAGCGCAGGCGCACTGATCTGAGTGGGAGCGCGTCGGAGTCGATCCAGGGGAGGGTAGCGTTTGTCTTCTGGGATCACCAACAACTGTTGCAGCCGTTCTTGTTGTAGAGAGCGCTAAAAAGTCGGGGGGGCGACTTGGTTTGACCAAGCCGCCGGAGGATGCACCTCCCCCTACTCCAGGGGTGGATTCGGCCCCTGGACCACAATAAAGCAACTCCCTTCCGTTCCTGCTGTGCCCCGTTCCGCTCACCCAACCCCAGGATCCTATGCCCCTGGTGACCTGACCCCCCGACTTTTTAGCGGTCTCCTTATTGACGGCGGCGGCGATCAATATCGTGAGGATGGCTGACTGGCTAGGTGGTATCCCTCACCGAAAAACTAAACCTTCCCGTTTTGGGGCTTTGGCCCCAGTGGCTTAGCCGGGCTGGCGGCTGCGGGAATTCGCCAACGCTATCCGCACCGCAAGACAAAACCTTCTCGCTTTGGGGCGCTAGCCCCGGCTGCCTGATCAGGCAAGCGGCAGCAGGAATTCGCCAACACTATCCGATATTTGACAGACCCCGCCTCCCAGCGTTTTTTATTGCGTTTGGTAAGTCCCAGCCCTTGTTTGTCGCCTTTGAAGGAGGTCTCCGCTGCGCCACCGCGCAGGTCATACAAATAAAGATAGGCCAACAACGCGCGCTGCTCGGGGGGGAGGGAATCTGGCAGACCCCCGAGCAGCGTCTCTGCCTGGGTGGGGTCAAGCGTCGTCAACAACACGCCGTAGCCCCATGTGCCATCCTGTTTCTGACAGCGTACCGCCAGCCGATGCACGGAACGAGTATAGGCGCTGCTGGCCTCGACCACCCACCCCACCTCGCGACCAGGCTGGGTGGGATCGGCCCACCACTGCGGCACGGTCGTCGCCAAGTGAGTGGCGCGGCGCGTCGAGAAGTCTTTGACCAGTAGGTGATAGTTCTGCTCCAGCAGCCAGTTGACTTGCTCAACCGTCCCGGCTCCCGCATCAATCCGTAGCAGGGTGCGTGTCCGTTTCTCAGGCGTCAGCGCCAACGTACGTGCCGCGGCTTCTATGAGGGGTTGGAGGGCTTGGTGCAACTGCGTCCGCCCCGCAAACAAGCGGTCCACCACAATTTCCTGATAGGGCGTGGCATAGACCCGTCCCAACTGCCGACCGCGGCGGTTCCGCTGTTTGGCAAAGTAGCCTTTGCTGGCAAAGGCCGCTTTGCGGCCACACGGCCACCCACTCAGGTCCACATCCAACACCAGTAACCCTTCCTCATAGTCATGCCCATAGCCCTGGCTATGGGTGCGATAAATCTCGTCCAGGGCTTGTTCCATCTGCGCTACATTCTCGCTGGTGCAAGCATCCAACGTCTCCTGCACTACCGACTGTTCCGCACAGCGCGCGCGCCCGAAGGCCCGCTGCACCACCGCATCACTCCGCAGGCGTGTGTTGATTGGCCGTGCGAAACCACTACCTCTGGTAGTGGTGCAATAAAAAGGTTCTACCGTGAGAGGCATTAAGATGTATCCCCCTAGAAGGTGCCCGCCGACTAAGGAGATACATCGTGAGCAAGAGGTTTAAGCAGCTCTCTCACTCGTTGTATGAGTGTAAGTACCACA
>JACCSL010000811.1 GCA_013812995.1 Ardenticatenales bacterium
TCAGCGTTATCTCGGCCTCGCCATTCTCGTCGGTCACGATGTCGGCGCGCCAGTAGGCGGTATCGTTGAACTCGCTGCGCACGCTCTCCATGAAGAATTCGCCGCCTCCCCCACCGCCGCCTGCGCCGCCCTTGGCATCGGGGGCCAGCCGCTGGCTGATGCGGTCCACGTTCACGATGAAGCTGGAACCTGTCTGCACGGCGAGAGGGCGGTTGCTGTAGAAAGCGGTCAGCAACGAGGTCTGTTGCAGGTCGGTGAGCGACAGTACCGCTTTATCGACCACCGCGAGAGAGAGTTCCGCCTGGACGGGGTCGCCCGCCTCATCCGTGACGCGCACGGCAAAGGTCGTCTCCGCGCCCGGTTCAAGCACGGTGCTTTCCGGGGTGATCTCTACCTTGAGCTGCTTCTCGGTCGTCGCCACCGCGAGGTTCACGTAGCCGACGCGGAACTCAGGCGAGGGGTTCTCCTCGCTCATGCCCTTGACCGCGAGCACGCCGATGCTCATGTTCGGAATCATCTCCTCGGTAATCGGAATCTCCAGGACCTCAGCGGTGCCCGCCAGGGTCCGGACGGTGCTGCTGTGAATGGTCAGCCGCTCCTCGGTGATGAGCGCGGTCATCTCCTCGTAGGGCGTTGGCACCAGGATGCGCGCCACATCCCCGACCTGGTACTCTTCCTTGTCGGCGATGAGATCGATACGGTCGTTGTTTTCGCGCCCCCAGGAAATGAAGGCTCCCTCGTCCGTGACCCAGAAGTAGTAGCGCGAGAGAATCTCGTTGCCGAGGCTATCGGTTCCCGTTGCCAGGACGGTGTAGGAGCCGCCCTTTTCGGGCGTGAAGGAGACGCTATCGAAGCCCTCCTCATCGGTGAGTGCCGAACGGCTTGCTACGAGGGTGTCGCTGAAGGAGGTGGTCCAGAAGAAGCCGCCATTGTCCGACTGCTCGCGCACACTGTACCACTCGCGCTCGTAGAAGCGAACGGCGATCTCGCGATTGCCCTCCAGCAGCCCGGTGGTATCCGCTGTGGCGATCCGGAGGTCGAAGGGCTTGCCCGCACTTCCAAGGTACGCCTCTGACATGAGCCCGATGTAGAACTCGCCCGCGTGGACAACCATCGAGCTGCTGCCAGAGATCGTCGCATCGTTCACATCGCGGACATCGGCCTCGAACAGAAACACCTGACTCCCCTCCTGCTCCTCGCCGCGCGCCAGCGTGGTGGTGATGGGAATAGTGGCCTGGCCCCGCTCATCAAGGGTGTCCTCACTGCTGCGAATCAACTCACGCCCTGCGCTGGCGGGCTGGTAGCGGAACTCGAAATCATGATCGCGCCAACTCCAGTAGCCGGGCAGATCAGGCACGGAGAAGAAGTAGGGCTGACGGAACAACCGCCAGAGGTAGGGAGCCTTGCTGAGCGCCCCGCCGAAGTAGTAGTTGGCCGAGAGCGTCGCGTGGGCATCCTCTCCCTGGACGACCGCCTCGTGGTCCCAGCTGCTTCGCACCTCGAACTCCGGGCGCTGGTATTCCGCGACCTGGAAGACCGTGCCGACAAAATCCCATGCACAAGTATCGGAGCCGCTGTAGCAGTAGCCGATCTCTGTTTGCTCTAGATAGAGCCGGTAAGGGCCGGTGAGGGCCTCTTCGTCCAGCGTAAATTCCCCGTGGAAGGTGCCGAAGGGGGAGAGCGTGACAGGCTGCCGGTGCACGCTTTCACCCTCGGGCGTCTCGATCAGGATGCTCATCTCTTGAATCGTTGGAAGAATCAGCGCCGGACCATCCTGCTGGCGCAAGACGCCCCGGAAATGCACCGTATGGCCGGGGCGGTAGATGGGGCGGTCGGTGTAGAGCGTACCGTGCAGCTCAGTGATGATGAGTTGCGTGGGAATATTCCACTCCCATGGGCCAATCCCCTGAATCCAGTCGGAGGACGCGATGCCATTAACCGTGCCTTCGCCATCGTAGCTGAGGGCAATGAGGGGCGCATACAGATCATCCCCCAGCCGATCGACGGAGAGATCCTCATACTGGAACAGACCATTCTCATCCGTTCGTCCCTGCTTGATCTCGTTGCCTGTCTGGGTTAGCACCTTGATGGGCAGGTCCGCCACAGGTTCCCCACTCTGGAGATCGGTGGCCCAAACGAGAATCTTGTTTGAGGCGCGCTTGATCGTGAGGTTCACAGGTGTGAAGAGCATGATTTGCTTGTCGCTGAGAGGCTCGCTGCTAAACTCCTCGCGCTCCGGGGCGGTCACACGCAGCATGTAGATACCGCTCCCCACCTCTCCCCCTTCTGGCGGGATGAGGGTCTTGTAGAGATAGGAGAGATTCTGGTCGGTATCTACCTCCTCCGACCAGGCAGCCACCTGCGTTTTCGGGGTGCCGGTATACCCGTCCCATAGCTCGTAATTCTGCGGGTGGATGAACTGCATAAGCTCTGCTTCTGTCAGCGTGTGCAGCGTGAAGTCCATGCCCGACAGGTTGCGGTGGCGCACAATCTGGAGGGTTGGCGTGTAGGGATTGTAGGTTCCCACCGGGCCAACATCCTGCCGCACGAAGAACAGTTGCGGCGGCAGGGGGCGTGTGGTGAAGGAGAAGGTATAGTCTTCGCCCAGCGCCTGCCCGCTCTCATCCTCAATCTCCCCGGAGAGTGTCACCTCATACTCGGTGGAGGGTTTCAGGCCGCCCGAGACAAACACATTTAACTTGAGGGATTCGGCGTCCCAGTAGGTGTACACATTCGTCACTGTGGGGACAAACTTGATATTGTCCTCGATACTTGGGAGGCTGAGGGGATTGTTGAAGGTAAGTTCAAGCCCATTGAAGGGATCGACAGCTTGCGACCCCGGCTCAGGCACGGTGCTGAGCACGCGCAGCGTTGGTGCGGCCACGATCTCGGCCTGGAAGTGCTCGGTTGTCGCGCCGCCGCGTGCCCCGCGTGCGCCTTCCAGCAGCACGATGGTGTACTCGGCCCCGCGGGTGAGCGGCTCGTTCGGGAAGAACAGGAGCAGTTGATCCTCCTCCTTCCACTCGAAGCGTCGCCCCTCAACCAGTGCGTCGCCGGGGCTGGAGATGCTGAACGCCGCCTCCGTGCTGGCGCGGTCCATCGGCTGGTTGAAGCGTAGCCCGATGGGGCCAGCCGGGGCGACGTAGCGGCGGGGATTGCTGGGCTCCACGCGGATAACGCGCGGGAACTCCGTGGCAAAGGACCAGGTGTATGGCTCCTGCATGTACGAGCCTACCGTATCCTGGAGATTCCTGTCCACCGTCACCACATACTCGGTGCTGGGGTCCAGCGGCCCGCTTGGGCGGTAGACATACAGGCTCGTGGTCATCCACTCACCCTCCCCGGCGAGGGCTGGGGTAATGCGAATGGGCACCGGCAACTCCGCCTGATCGTCCTCGCTCACGAGCGAGACCACCGGGTGATTGAACTGGACCGCTACAATCGTGTCCGTCGGGACGATGCTGACCTCCGCGCTGCCGGGCGCGGGCTGTACGGAGTCGATGCCAAGGAAATCCACGGTCGCGAAGGTGGCGCGGTAGGGGCTGGCGAGCCCGCGCGAGCCGCCCTGCGCCCTCACGCCCTCCTGCACCTTGATCTCGTAGGTGGTCGCTAGCTCCAGCGGCTCGCTGGGAACAAACACGAGCGTCTGCGCATCCTCCCAGATAAATTCTCCGGCCACGCCCGTCTCCGCCCCGGCGGGACTGAGAAGGAAGTTTTCTTCCACGCTCTCCTGGTCCATCGGCTCGTTGAAGAGTAGCGTGATCGCTGCCGCGCGCTCGACCTCACTGGCCCCGTTGAAGGGAAAGCTCGCCGCGAGGCGCGGCCCCTCGGTCACGAAGCTCCACGCAAAGGGCTCTGGCAGCTCCATGCCTGGGGCTACGACCGGGCTGACCGTGATCTTATACTCGGTGCCGGCCCCAAGCCCCTCGCTGGGATAAAAGCCATACATGTCGGCGGCCAGCCAGCGCCCGATGCCGGACACGGGCGGGTCGATCAGCACGGGCTGGGGTAGCTTTTCCTGCTCCTCCAGCAAGGCGACCTCGACCAGCGGGCGGTCAAAGCGAAGCGTGATGGGCTGGCTGGTGCTCACCTCGCCAGAGCCACTCTTCGGCAGCACCTCCACGATGTGGACCTCGCTGCCCGTCGTAAACTCGACGGTCACCGGCCCATCCAGGGGGCGGCCCGCCTGGTTGCGGGCGGTGGCTGCGATGCTGGCGCGGTAGCTCGTACTCCACCCCAGCGATTGGCGGGGGCGCACGATGAGGCGCTCGCCGCGACCCTCGCTGCTCCACTCCAGGTCATACGGGGTATCAGGGGTCAGGGTGAGGGCGCTCGCCACTGTCGCATGGTCCATCTTCTGATCAAAGAGGAACTCGATGGTGGTGGCGCGGCTAGCGGGCCCGGAGGGCGGGGGGGAAAGCTCGACCACCGTGGGGTTCTGGCGGGCTTCAGGCGGTTGGAGCGCCTGCTGCATCCACAATAGCCCGCCGCCAGCGAGAACCACGAGTGCCACGGTGAGGAGAGCGATGATAAGTTTATTCGAGCGCAACTGGCCCATTTGCCCGTTTCCTTGATAGAGGGAGAGAGAATAAGCGGTACGTTATCAGTATAGGGACTCGCGGGGGCCAGCACATCCGCGAATCCTAAAGGCTGTCTCTAGGCCAAACAGCGTAACCTTCCTCTGGTCACTCGGTGGAGGTGGCTACGCTGTCGCTCCCTGAGTATAAAAGCGCTGCAAGCGCGGCGTCAACGCGCCGCCTACGGGTTGATGAGCTAGATTCTGCTGCAAATTGGGTCCCCATCCAAAGCCACAGCTCCTATTTTATCTCCCCCACAGCCGTCAATCCAGCATTAAAAATAGCCCTCTTGCTCAATTGCCCTATACTCCGCACCCGAGCACCATCATGGAGTGCTCAAGAAAGGAACAACTATGGGCGAGTTCTGGGACGTAGGAGATCGAGTCTTCGCATACTGGGAAGAGGATGAATACTACTATCCGGCCACCATTACGGAGATCACAGACGACAGCATTCGGATTCGCTTCGATGATTCCGACGAGGAAGAATGGACGGACACCGATGATATGGCGGAGTATAGCCTCTCCGTGGGGGATGCGGTGGAAGCCTTCTGGGAGGAAGACAAGGAGTACTATCCTGGTGAGGTTCTTGAGATCAATGGCGAGGATATCCTCGTCGTCTTCGATGAGGACGGCTCGCAGCAGTGGACCAAGCTGGGCAGCCTTCGGATGTGGTACGAGGACGAGGAAGAAGAAGAATAGGCTCTAAGTCGGTCAGCATTGCAAAGGGAGGCGCGGGTTGCGCCTCCCTTTTTATTTTTCCCCTTGGCGTCGTGAACAGAAGGTCAGGAAGATGGGGGGCACCAGTGGGAGATTGTCCCACTTCCTAACCGCTAGCCTTCCTCGGGAACAGACTGCCAGGTGTCATACTCGGCAGCCTGGTTCGCCAGCGCATCAAGGGCCCAGAGCTGAGCCTCATGCTTGCTCTCAAAACCGCGCTGGCCGCAGCTGTAGCTCTCGTCACGGCGCACAAAGGCTTGCCATTCCTCGTCACTCAGCGCGTGGACAACGGCGCGGCGGCCACCGACGCAGCACTCGTGCCAGTTGTCCATCTCCTGCGTCTTCCAGAAGGGGCGGTGCAGGTGCGGAGACTCTCCCGTGAGTCTCCGCACCTGTCCACCATCCAGGGGCTGCCACCGCGGCTGGACGAAGCGCCGCGAGAGCCAGAGCAGCGCGACACAGTTATACTCCCCTCTCGGGAGGCCCAGGGTGTCGGGCGGGTAGTGCTCCAGCAGCGTCAGGGCGTGGGGGTTCAGGGCAAAGCGGTCGATCAGCGTGGTGGCAAGGCGCTGGATGGCCTCGGTCACCGTCGGCCCCGGATTACCAAGCACCTCGCTGAGGATGACGGTCATACCCTCGGGGCGCTTGTACAGGCGCAGCCAGCAGCAGCCTCGCTGGTGCTGCTGATTGTAGTAAGGGAAGATACACTCGTAGAGGAGCATAGTGCCATGGGTCAGGAAAATAGTTGCCAGATGGCACGGATTATAGGGGAAGGTGGTAGAGAAGAAAAAGAGGCGCACGACCAAGTCGCGCGCCTCTCGGGTTGGAAAAAGTCCGTCTGCTAGAAGTTCCCCGAGGTTCCCTTGATACCCGTTGTCCCGGATGTGCCCGGTGTGCTGGAGGCACCCGACGGTCCCGAGGTGAGCCCTTGAGCCCTGGCCTCTTCCTTCGCGGCCTCCTTGGCCTCCCCCGCGACATTCTGGGCGGTATCCATCGCCCGTTGCGCGGCATCCTTGGCCTTGTCGATCAGCCCATGCTCCTGGACTTCCTCTTTAATCGCGCGGCCTGCTTCCTGGACCACGCTCTGTGCTTTCTGCGCGGTCTCGCTGACGGTTTCACGGGTTTTCTGTACCAGGTTGTCCCTGGCTTCACCCATGAACTCGCGCTCGATCTCCGTTTCGGGCAGGCTCAGCCCGATGCCCGCGCCCACCGCCAGGGCAAGTGCTCCGACGAGCAGGGGGTTGTCGAGCATCATTGCTTCCAGGCGGGTACCCGTGCGGCGCACGCGCCGTCGGACGGTCCGGGTGGCGTACTGGGCCTGCTGCCGGGCCTCGTCTGCCACATCCCCGGCCATCGCGGGCACCTGGCGGCGAGCAGAGCTTACCTTGTCCATTGCCTCCCCGGCCAGATGCTGCGCCCCCTCGACAAGATCACTCGCCTTCTCTTGGACCTCATGCGCGAGCTCCCCTGCTTTCTCCTGCACTCCGTGGAGGATACCGTCCTCGTCCTCGTCGCGGTAGTACATAGGCAGGGCTTCCCCGTCGTAGTAGCCGTAGCGATCGCGGCTGCGGGAGGTCGAACTCGACGGCCCGCCGCTCGGCATCAGTAGCCAGCCCACGCCCAGGGCAATGAGCGCGGCCGGGATGGGATTGCTCGTGATGGCATCCATCGGGTGGATTTGCTCGACGCGATCCCACGCCTCGCCGGCCATGTGACGCGCCTCGTGGGCCGCCTCACCCGCGCGATGCTGGAGGTTCTCGACCATGCCGGGCTCCTCGCGCTCGAAGTGCTGGCGACCTGACGGCTCGTACCCTCTCGCATACTCGCCACGGTAGCTCTCGCGGCCATAAGAGCCTGAGTCATACTGGTTGCGGGAGCGGTAATCGCGGTCGCGATCACGATAGCTCCGGCTGGGCGGCGGCGTGTTGTTCTTCCCTTCCATCATGAGCCAACCAAGGCTCAAGGCGGCCAATGCTGCGGGCATAGGATTTCGTTTGATTGTTTCAATCACGGTATATTTTACCCCTCTGGCGCTCTCGCCTGCACTGTAGACCATGTCTCTCGCTTCGGCGCGGACGGTGTGTACTACCTCCTCGGCAGCCCCCGCCGTCGCCTCGCGGACACTCTCTTTGACCTGCTCCTTGATAGCCTCGGGCGTGAGCTTCTCCTGGATGGCATCCAGGGTCACGCTCATCTCCGCGCGGGTCTGCTCGATCTGCGCGCGAATCGCCTCCGGATTCTCGATTTCCTCCCCAGGGATAAGGTTCTCCCCTAGCTCGTCTGCTCTTGAATCCATTCCTTGTCCTCCTTTAGCGATTCTATGGTCTCCCGAGGCTTCATATCCACATTCTTCAAGGCGCTCATCGCCTGTTGGAGCATGAAGTAGCCAAGTCCTGCGGCCACCAGCCCCACCACCAAGGCGGCTGCCCAGTCAGGCAGAATTTCGGCCAGGGCAATGATCGCGGCGGCCAGGATGGCAAGGAGGCCAGCATAGGCAATGGCTCCGCCAATCACCAACGTACTGACGTGCTTGCCAATTTCCGATGCTTTTTCGCTCATCTCTACCTTGGCAAGATGAACCTCCTGGCGAACGAGGGTGCTCGTCTCGCGGGACAGTTCAGAGAAGAGTTCACCAAGTGAGCGTTCTTTCGTGTTCTGCATGGTAGTCCCTCTCTAGCGTGTGTCGGAATCGGAAGAGCGGGGTGTCGTTCCCTGATTGCCGGGTTGCTCACGGTTCTGCGAACCGCCCTGGCTCGTGCCAAGGTTCTGCTGGCTGGGTCCGGTACGCTGGCTGCTCCCGTAGCTGCGCTGCGTGGGGCCACTGCTCTGCCCGGACTCATACCCTGGGCGACTGATGCCCTGGCTGCCATAGCTCTGGCGACCATAGTCCATGCTCTGGCTACCATAGTTCTGGCGGCCATAGCTCTGTTGCTCGTAGCCATAGCTGCGTTGCTGGCTCTGCCCGCTCGGTCCATAGGAAGAGGTAAGCTCTGGGGTGGGGCTGCTGCTTTTTAGGAAGCGCGCCACCATGAGCCCCAGAGCGAAGGCACCGCCGACGAAGAGCGCAGGCTCGCGACGCGCAAAGCGCTGAGCATCGTCCATGAGCAGTTCCATGTCCGAATAGCGCAGATAGTCAGCAAGCTGCTCGATCTGATTCGCCGCGCTGTCGGCATACTGCCCCACGAAGGAGGCTGGACCCTCACCCTGAAGCTGCTGCCCGGTCTGGCGCAGCGCCTGCGCGACGCTCTCGACGCCCTCAACGGCGCGATCTTTCTGCGCTTCGATGAGCGATTGCGCCTGCTGCTGCACCTGGCTCACCATGTCTCCGGCTGCCTGTTGGGCCTGATCCGTTGTACTCTGGGGTCGTGCCGTGGAGCCCGCCGCTCCGGCACTGCTCCCCAGCGAGGGGGTGGACCCCAATGACCCGGCACCGCTTCCCAGACCTGTGCCCAGCGAGGGGGTGTTCTGCGTCCCCTTGCTAGGATTGTTCTGAGAAGGCGTTCCTGGCGAAGTGGAACTACCACCTTTTATTTGATCCATGACACCGTTCCCTTTCTATTTCCGTGTGTTGACAAGCCGCGCCCGAAGCTCGTAGGTCTCTTGGAAGGGCACGTACGACTTGTTACCCAGAGAGCAAGTAGGGTGCCAGCTAGGGCCAATAAAAAAGGAGTTTAAGCATTGCCAACCACGCAAGTACTCTACTTTTGAGTACTGTTGTCCTCATATTTCTCATTGGGGGGTGCCTAGCAGGAGCAACCATCCGACGAAGGCCAGAAAGTATAACAGTCCGCGCGTCCAGGACACGACTTTTTTCCCCACCTCACCTCTGCCAGCGTTCACGCTCATTGCCCGTTCCCTCCTCGTCCATACTGATACTATAACGAAGCGGCAGGGAGAATGTTATGGTTGGGAGAGGCAAGTTAAAGGAGATGGTAGAGCAGGAAGGCACTCAGACCGCCCGAGTTGATGGCGGCGAAGCGCATGGCCGTGCGGAAATTTGCCATGACCTGCGCCTCGTCGAAGCGTTGCGCCCAGCGGAGCAACCCCGCGCCCGTTGCCGCGAAGAACAGGGCCAGAGCCAGGGACCAGCCCCAGCCGAAGCGTTGCCCCAACCCCACGATCATCACGGTCCCGCCAATGGCGAGCAGCGCGAGCGCCACGCCCAAGGCCATGCGCGGCCCGAGAAGCACGGGCAGGGTAATGTCCCCGCGCTCACGGTCCTCCTTGGTCTGGTAACTCTGTGTGACGATGTAGAGGCCGGTGACGATGAGCGCGGTAGTGCCCATGCCAAGAATGGCCGTGGGCTCTAGTAGCGAGGTAATCACCGGGCGGGCCACGCTCCAGCCCGCCGCGAAGCCGACCGCGCCCTGCCCCACCGCCACCGCCGTGAGCGCCGCCCACGGGTTAGCCTTGAGCCGAATAGAGGGGTGCGAGTAGGCGATCATTGCCAGGCAGAGAATCAGCCACATGAGGGTAAAGCTTGGCCCTACCCAGAGCGCGAGAGGAAAGCCAAGCAGTTGCACGAGCAGCGAGAACCAGAACAGACCCCGATCCACGGGTGGCGGCTCCGCCATGCCGCCAATCGGCCCCTCGTCCTTGTCATAGTAGGAGTTAAACGCGGTGCCCCCGCCATACAGAAAAAGATGAAGCGTCACGTAACCTGCCCAGAACTTTGGGTCGCGTAGCGTTCCCTCCGCCAGCAGCACGCCCCACAGGTAGATCGGCGAGAGGAGCAGGTTGAAGGGAACGCGCAGGTGGCGGATGTAGGGATGATGGAGAATCAGACGAATACCTCCGGGTGGTACTCGCCCCACACCTCGCGCAGGGCATTGCAGATTTCGCCGATGGTGGCGTAGCTCTCCACTGCTGTCAGAATCAGCGGCATGAGATTTTCCTGCCCGCGCCCTGCCTCGGCCAGCGCGGCCAGTTGCTGCGCAACGGCCTCGTTGTTGCGGCGCGCCCGCAGCACGACCAACTTCGCGGCCTGCCGCTCGCCCAGCGCCTCATCGATCTTCAGAACCTCAATGCCCGGCGGCTTGCCCGAGGCAAACTCGTTGACGCCTACCACGATTTTCGCTTTCTTCTCGACCGCGCGCTGGTAGTCGTAGGCCGCGTTTTGAATCTCCGCCTGCATCCAGCCTGCCTCGATGGCACGCAGCGCGCCGCCCAGCGCGTCGATCTGCGCGATGTAGTCGCTGGCCCGCTGCTCAATCTCGTTGGTGAGCGATTCCAGGTAGTAGGAGCCGGCCAGCGGGTCGGCGCTGTCGGCGATGCCACTCTCGTGCGCGATGATCTGCTGCGTGCGGAGCGCAATCTCGACTGCCTTCTCCGTTGGCAGCCCCAGCGCCTCGTCCATCGAGTTGGTGTGCAGGCTCTGCGTCCCGCCGAGAACGGCGGCCAGGGCCTGGAGCGCCACCCGCACGATGTTGTTCTCCGGCTGCTGCGCGGTCAGTGTGGAGCCACCCGTCTGCGTGTGAAAGCGCAGCATCCATGATCGTGGGTCCTTCGCGCCGAAGCGCTCGCGCATGAGCCGTGCCCAGAAGCGACGCGCCGCACGGAACTTGGCGACCTCTTCCAGAAAGTTATTGTGCGCATTGAAGAAGAAGGCCAACTGACCCGCGAACTCATCGATGTCCATCCCGGCGGCCAGCGCGGCGTCTACGTAGGCAATCGCATTAGCGAGCGTGAAGGCGACTTCCTGGACCGCCGTAGAGCCCGCCTCGCGGATGTGGTAGCCGGAGATCGAGATGGGGTTCCACTTGGGTAGTTCGCTCTTAGCATAGGCAAAGATGTCCGTGACGAGGCGCATTGACGGTTTGGGCGGGAAGATGTAGGTGCCCCGAGCCAGGTACTCCTTGAGGATGTCGTTCTGAATGGTGCCGCGCAGCGCCTGCGGCGACACCCCCTGCTGCTTCCCCACGGCAATGTACATGGCCCAGAGCACCGAGGCGGGCGCGTTGATGGTCATTGAGGTGGAGACTTTTTCCAGCGGAATCCCGTCGAAGAGGGTTTCCATGTCCTCCAACGAGGAGATGGAAACGCCCACCTTGCCCACCTCGCCCAGGCTCATGGGGTCGTCCGCGTCGTAGCCGAGCTGCGTGGGCAGGTCGAAGGCGACGGAGAGGCCCGTGGTGCCGCGCGCCAGCAGATACTTGTAGCGCTCGTTCGACTCCTCGGCGCTCGCGAAGCCCGCGTACTGGCGCATCGTCCATAGCCGCCCCCGGTACATCGAAGGATAAATGCCGCGCGTGAATGGATATTCTCCAGGGTAGCCTAGCTGCTGCTCGTAGTCGCTCACACCGTCCTCGGGCGTGTAGAGCGGCTCAACTGTCATCTCGGAAGAGGTCGCAAAGCGCGCCTGGCGCTCTCCCCCCTTCACATAGGGTCCATAGCTTTTTTCCAGCCAGCGATTCTTATCAGACATCATTCTCTCCGTATACGCTTTGTTCATCAATCTGATAGGAAATTGCTTCTAAATCCCGCCAGAGAGGTATGATCGACCAAATATTGAAGCGTTTTCAGCGTAAAGACCTTACCCTGAGTCGCCTCAAGCAACTTCCGCATGTCCTCTCGTCTAACCCCAAAGCCTCGACCATTGATGCAGGCGATCACCTCAAATCCGCCTTTACCCTCTGAAACACGTTTTTGACTCAAGGTCGCCAAGTGCTGAATACGAGTTACTTTGTCGCGTGCCGTTCCATCGTCCTCAGCGACTTTTGCTTCTATGAGAATCTGTGGATTCCACTCATCCGGCACAATGAAATCAGGGGCCTGATCCAACGCTTCTATTCGTTCGGCTCGTTTTGTCTTACGTTGACACTCCCACGAATAGAATTCGTGGGATTCTCAGCAGGGCCTAACCCTGCTGAGCCACATGGCCGGTGTCCACGGCGCTACGCCTCCGAAACTGGATCGGGCGGCGATACGTGATACGAGTGACCTGTACCTTGCCA
>JACCSL010000827.1 GCA_013812995.1 Ardenticatenales bacterium
GCACAAAGGCGGAGGGGACCATGTAGGCGGGCAGCTGCGCCTGCAAGAAGAGGCGTAGCTCCTGCCCGGTGAGAGGTGTCAGCGGCGCAGGAACCACATAGGCCACTAGGCGCTTTCCGGTGGTACCATCCTCGCGGGCCAGCACAATCACTTCCTGGGCCGATGGGTGCTGGCCCAGCCGCGCCTCAATTTCCCCCAACTCGATGCGAAAGCCGCGAATCTTCACCTGATGATCGAGCCGTCCCAGGTACTCGATGGCCCCATCCGCACGGTAGCGCCCCAGGTCGCCCGTCCGGTAGAGGCGGGCTCCCGGTTCGTGACTGAAGGGATCGGGCACGAAGCGCTCCGCCGTCAACTCTGGGCGATGCAGGTAGCCCCTGGCAAGGCCATCCCCGCCGATGTATAGCTCACCGGACACCCCGATGGGAACGGGCTGCAAGAACGAATCCAGAACATACTGGGTCGTGTTGGCAATGGGATGCCCAATGGGGATAGTTGTTGTCTTCTCTGGTACCTCGCGCACATGGTGGGTGGAGCTGAACGTCGTGCTCTCCGTAGGTCCGTAGACATTGAGCAATCGCTGGGGGGGACGAGCGTGCAGGATACGTCTGAGCGCATGCGGGTCCGCCGCCTCGCCCCCAAACATAACCGTCCCCACCGTCTCGAAGAGAGAGGGACGCTCCTGAGCAAACTGGTTGAAGAGCGCGGTTGTGATAAGAACAGTGCTAATCGCGTGCGCGCGGATTTTATCCTCGAATACCTGAGCTGAGAGCAGTGTCTCCCGGTTGATCACGACCAATTCTGCGCCATTGAGTAGCGCGCCCCAGATTTCAAAGGTAGAGGCATCGAATGAGCTATTGGAGAGGTGGGTTACGCGATCTTCCGGTCCCAGCTCAATAAAATTTGTGCTTCGCACCAGGCGGATGATGTTGCGATGGGTAATGATGATCCCTTTGGGCCGCCCGGTGGACCCAGAGGTATACATCACATAGGCCGCATTATCAGGGCGTGTGCCACTCATGGGGATCTCAGTGGGGAGGGCGGCGAGTGGTTCCTCGATCAAATCAAGGTAGACCCTCTGGGCCGCGCCAGCGGGAACGGCGCTCTGAAAACGTTGCTGGGTCAGGAGGACCGGGGCTCGCGTATCAGATAGCATCCATTGCAGGCGCTCCTCGGGGTAGCTGGGGTCGAGCGGCACATAATATCCCCCCGCCTTGAGAATCGCCAGCGTCGCCATGACCATCTCGGGAGAGCGCTCCATGAACAGCGCGACAGGCACCTCCGGGCCGACGCCCAGTTGTTGTAGATAATGGGCCAGTTGGTTCGCCCGTTCATTCAGAGCCTTGTAGGTCAAGCTCTCCCGCTCAGACGTCAGAGCATTTTTCTGAGGGAAGCGTGCGCTCTGCTCCTCGAACAATTCGTGAACACAGTGCTCCGTTGGGTACGGTGTGCGGGTGTTGTTCCACGCCTCCAACACCTGCTTGACCTCAGGCTCGCTCAAAAGCGGTAGCGTAGAGATCGGATGGTCCGGGCTGCTGACAACCCCGCGCAACAACATCTGGAAATGGTTGACCAGCCGCTCAATGGAGGAGGGCTCGAAGAGATCGCTGTTGTACTCGACGGCCCCCTCCATCCCCTGTGGGCGCTCGGTAAGAAAGAGGGTGAGATCGAACTTGGCACTACCGTTATGCTTCTCCAGCAGCTTCAGCGAGAGACCATCTACCTGAGCCACCCCATCGGAGAGATCGCTCTGGATAGCAAAAAGCACCTGGAAAAAAGGGGAGCGGCTGGGGTCGCGCTCCGGATGCAGCGCCTCGACCAGTTTCTCGAAGGGCATCTCCTGGTGGGCATACGCGCCTGATGCGACCTCGCGCACCCGACTCAACAAGGTGCGGAAGGAGGGATCGCCCGAGAGATCGGTTCGGAGAGCCAGCATGTTGACGAAGAAGCCAAGGAGCCCCTCCAGTTCCGGGCGGGTGCGATTGGCGGTTGGGGTGCCCACGACGATGTCGCTTTGCCCTGTGTAGCGG
>JACCSL010000842.1 GCA_013812995.1 Ardenticatenales bacterium
CCCCCAGGACGATCTGACGGTGGTCGCGCTCTATCTGCACCCTGAGGCGCAGGACGATGTGCGCCGCCTGAGCGTTCGCTTTCCGATATCATGAGCACGAGCAGGCGCGGTACCTTCGCGCGGCAACCGGGGGCGGGACCGCGCGTGGCCTTTGTGGGGCCATGCGGGGCGGGGAAGAGCACCATCGTCCTGCGGCTGCGCGAACTGGGGTGGGACGCGCGGATGCCAGCACAGGAGCATTCCGGCGTGCCCGACATGTGGCGCAAACTTCTCAAGCCGGACTTTCTCATCGCGCTGGACGCGCCCAACGAGGTGCTACGCAAGCGCCGCCCCGGCATCGGCCTCTCCGACGCTGTGCTCGACGAGGAGCGGCGACGCCTGGCCCACGCCCTGGCCCACGCAGACTTTACGCTGGATACCAGTGTACTCTCGGCGGAGGAGGTGGTGAGGGAAGTCGTGGGGTGGTTAGAGGCAAGAAAAAAGCCACCTCGCCCATGAGCGAGGTAGCTTTGATTGTTCTACGGTCGGGCTGGCTATTCCTCGTACCAGGTACGAACATTTTCCCACTCCGTCCAGCCCTCTGAGTCATCCTCAGTGTACCGAACCTTGATCTTGTCGCCCTCGAATTTGAGGACCTTCGCAGTATAGTACGTCTCGTCATCGGGCCAGTAACACTCAATGTCGTCCCCTTCGGTCAGAGACATCTCCGCGATGGTATCGCTGGTGAGCCATACCTCTCCCCCATCCGTGTCATCGTAGAGAATCTGGATATCGTCATCCTTGATCTTGGTGATGACCGCCGGATAATAGTATCCATCATCGCCCCAGTGAGCGAAAACGCGATCCTCGACTTTCCAAGAATCACCCATAGTCAGCCCCTTTCGTGATGGGCTCCGGATGAAGCCCGCCGCAAGTATAAGGCATCTGAGGCTGCGGACAAGAGGGGTAGCAGGTTGCCAACAAGCTGCGTTATAGACCAAACCCTGGGGGCAGATCGAAGGGTAGCTTAGGGCCGCTGCCGCCGCCCTTACGCTTGGTCATGCCGCCGCGCAGGAAGGCGGGCATCTGCTTGACCATCTTCTGCATCTCGCGGAACTGGCGGATCAGGTCGTTGACTTCCTGCACGGTGCGCCCGGAGCCTCTGGCAATGCGCTTCTTGCGACTGCCATTAATCATCTTCGGGTTGCGTCGCTCTTTGGAGGTCATCGAGGAGATGATGGCCTCGATAATCGTCATCTGGTTGTCCATCATGCCCGGCTCGATCTGCTTCTGGATGTCCCCCATGCCAGGGAGCATTCCCATGAGCTTGCTGATGGGGCCGAGCTTCTTCATCTGTCCCATCGCGGCCAGGAAGTCCTCGAAATCGAACTCACCCTGCTCCAGCCGCGCGCCCATCTTCTCGGCCTCGTCCTTGTCAAAGGTCGCCTCGGCCTTCTCGATGAGCGAGAGAATGTCGCCCATACCCAGGATACGGCCCGCGAGACGGTCCGGGTGGAAGGGTTCCAGGGCGTCCAGCTTCTCGCCGACTCCCAGGAATTTGATGGGCACACCCGTGACCTCGCGGATGGAGATCGCGGCCCCACCACGCGCGTCACCATCGACCTTGGTGAAGATGACGCCGGTCAACTCCACGCGTGCGTTGAAGTCCTTTGCCACGTTGACGGCTTCCTGCCCCGTCATCGCGTCCGCGACGAAGATCACCTCGTGCGGCTGAATGCGTCGCTTGACCTCCTGCAACTCCTCCATCATCTGCTCGTCGATGTTGAGGCGGCCCGCCGTGTCCACGATGAGAATGTCATGGCCATTTCGTCTGGCTTCCTCCAGAGCGCGCTCGGCGATCTCCGGGGGATTGGGGCCAACACCCTCGCTGTAGACTTTGATGTTGAGTTGCTGACCGAGCACCTCTAGCTGCTTGACAGCGGCGGGGCGGTAGGTGTCACAGGCGGCGAGCATCGGGCGGTGGCCCTGACTGCGCAGCCAGCGCGCCAGCTTACCCGTGGTGGTCGTCTTCCCCGATCCCTGGAGGCCGACCATCATGATGACCGTGGGCTTGCCGGAGAGCGTCAGGCGGCCCGGCTCCCCGAGCAGGCGAACCAGCTCCTCGTTGACGATCTTGACCACCATCTGGGCGGGGTTCAGATTCTTCAGAATCTCCGCACCGATGGCCCGCTCTTTGACCACCTTCACGAAATCGCGGACCACCTTGAAGTTGACGTCTGCCTCCAGCAGCGCCAGCTTCACGTCGCGCATGGCAACGTCCACGTCCTCCTCGGTGAGGCGACCTTTCTGGGAAAGACGCTGGAACGTGGCCTGTAGTTTTTCGGTTAAATCTTCAAACATGTTGCTTTGCCATTTCTCCCCTGGGTTTTCCACATCATAGCACAGCGAAGAACGTAGCGGAAACCGAGAAAAGGCATAGAATCCGCTCATTGAACCACCCTATCACCCCCAGAAGAGGAATCTTTATGCAGTTCACCGAAGAAATTGTATTAACCGGGCATATTATCGACTCCCTCATCCTGCCGCGCGTCTTCGACACGATCATGGACCTGGGCGGGGATTTCGATGTGCGCGAGATTAAAATCGGCAAGCACAAGGACGAGACCTCGCACGCGCGCCTGTGTGTCATCGCGGAGAGTGAGACGCAGCTCCAGGAGATTCTGGATCAGCTCACGACCTACGGCGCGGAACTCACCTCGGGGGGCGATGTGCAGACGAAGCCCGCCCCGCGCGATGGGGCACTGCCGCCGGACTTCTACAGCACCACCAACTACGAGACGGAGGTGCGGCTGAATGGGGAGTGGGTGTCAGTGAGCGGCATCGAGATGGATGTTGCCATCGTGGTAGAGCGGGAGAGTCACAGCGCGCGAGCACTCCCGATGCTCTTCGTCAAAGCGGGAGAGCAGATCGCAGTCGGCCATGAGGGTGTCCGCGCCCGCCCGCCTGAGCGCTCGCGCGATGCCGAGTTGTCCTTCTCCTTCATGAACTCCGATGTCTCCTCCGAAAAGCCAAAGCGGCTGCTGATCCACGAGATCGCGCGGGAGATGCGCGAGGTGAAACAGCGCGGCCAGCGCGTGGTGGTTGTGGGTGGCCCCGCGATTATCCACACAGGCGCAGGGCCGTATCTCGCGGCGCTGATTCGCAACGGCTATGTGGATGCGCTGCTGGGGGGCAACGCCATCGCGGTACATGACGTGGAATCCGCACTCTTCGGCACGAGCCTGGGCGTCAACCTGGAAACGACGGTACCCGTTGAGGGCGGACACCACCACCACATGCGCGCCATCAACAGCATTCGCCTTGTTGGGTCGCTACGAGAGGCGGTGGAGCAGGGCATCCTCACCAAGGGCGTGATGTACGAGGCCATTAAGAAGGGAATCGATCTGGTGCTGGCGGGCTCCATTCGCGACGATGGGCCGCTGCCGGATGTAATTACCGATGCGGTCCAGGCGCAGTCGCGGATGCGCGAGGCGGTGCAGGGAGCCGGAATCGCCCTGATGATTTCGACCATGCTCCACTCGATTGCCACAGGAAATATGCTGCCCGCGCAGGTTCGCACCGTTGTGGTAGACATCAACCCGGCCACGGTCACCAA
>JACCSL010000843.1 GCA_013812995.1 Ardenticatenales bacterium
AGGTTGGCATCCGCACAAACGCAACGATGTCTAACAGGGCAACGACGGTGATGAGCGCAATCGTCCACCTCAACATGGAGGAAAAGAACGGGCGCTGGTAGTGGAGTTTGTTGTCGTAGAGCGTGGCCTGCTTGATGAAGGGTTTGCTCATGGGAGGCGCTCCGACACTCTATTTCGTTGCTTAAACATACGGTGGCGGCTGGGCCGGGGACGATTCGGTTCCCGCCGGCAGGTGAACCGTGAACGTGGAGCCCTTGCCCGCCACACTCTCGACCGTAATATCCCCGCCCAGCATCTGACAGAGGCGGCGGCTAAGGGCCAGCCCCAACCCGGTGCCCCCATACTTCCGCGTGCTGGAGGCATCTACCTGCACGAAGGGCTGGAAGAGCTGCCGCACCTGCTCCTCTGTCATGCCTATTCCGGTATCCTGCACCGAGAAACGCAGCCACTCCTCTTCTCCTGCCTGGCCTCGCTGAACCACGAGCGTGACGGTGCCCTGCTCCGTAAATTTACAGGCGTTGCTCAGCAGATTCAACAGGATCTGGCGCACCTTGGTCAGATCGGAGTACATGACGCCTGCATCGGCTGTTTCCTCCAACTTCAGATGGTTTTTATTCTTCTCGGCCAGCGGGCGCGTCGTGCTCATAACGGAGCGCAGCAGGGTCTGGACCCTGAACTGCTCCGAGTAGAGTTCCATCCGCCCCGCCTCGATCTTGGAGAGGTCCAGGATGTCGCTGATGACCGCCAGCAGGTGGCGACCCGCGATGCGAATGCGCTCCAGGTCCGCCTGGATATCTCCATAGCCCCGCTCCTCGGCCTCTTCCAGCAGCAGTTCGGTATAGCCGATAATGGCATTCAGGGGGGTACGAAGCTCGTGACTGATCGTTGCCAGGAAGGCGCTCTTCGCGTGATTCGCTGTCTCGGCGGCCTCCTTGGACTCGTAGAGCGCCCGCGCCAGGCGAAGTTGGGCATCGTACATCTGCGCGTTGCGCAGGGCCAGCCCCATCTGGTCCGCCGCCGCCTGCATCAACGCCCCGTGCTCCTCGTTGAAGTGGGCCACCATCGGATGCATGAGCGTCAGGATGCCAAGCAGGTGATTCCCGCTGATGATCGGGGTGGCCAGCGCGGAGCGCACCTTGGAGGAATGGGTCGTCAGCGAGGTCCAGCGATCATCCTCGGAGGTATCCTGCACAATAACCAGTTGCCGGTAGCGCGCGACCCAGCCTGCCAGGCCGGTGAGCATGACCTGGTTGAGAATGCTATCGCGCTGGGCGGGGTCCAATTGTCCCTCCGAGAGAATACAGCGCGTGACGCGCCCGCTCTCATCCAGCAGGAACATGCTTCCTGAGCCCGCCGTGGTAATCATCACCGCCACACGGAGCACATTCTGGAGGGTTGCCTCCAGGGTGGGCCGCTCCGCCGTCGTCTGGGCCACTGCCACGAGATTTTCGAGGAGCTGTTTCTGCGCTCGTAGCGTCGCCTCGACTTGCTTGCGCTCCGTGATATCGCGGGCATTCACAACGATCTTCAGGTAGGCGGGGTCGTCCGCGCGCTGGAGGCTCCTGCCGACGGCCTCCACCACACGCCAGGAGCCATCCTTATGGCGCAGCCGGAACTCAATGGGCCGGGGGAAGGGAAGGTTCTGTGGCACCTGGCCCAGTTCTGCCACGATAATGTGCCGATCCAGGGGATGGACGAATTCTTGGACATGGTGCCCCATCAGCTCCTCCGGCTCGTAGCCAAAAACGCGTAGAACGGAGGGGCTCTCGTAATAGATCGTACCGTCCGGCTCCAGAACGGTAATCACATCCGAGGCATTCTCGATGAGGGCGCGGAAATATTCCTCGCTGTGGCGCAGGGCCTCCTCGGCACGCTTCCGCTCCGTAATATCACGAATCGAGGTCGCCTGAATCATCCGCCCCTGATAAAAAATTTCTCCGGGTCGCACCTCGGCAGGGAAGGTGCTCCCATCCTTGCGCCTGCCTCTGGCCTCGTAAGACGTTTCTATTGCCTGGGCAATATGCTGGAGAACAATATCGTGGGAGTCCGGGGCAGCATATTTCAGCACGTTACTCCCGATTACCTCCTCCAGGGCATAGCCGAACAACCGGGTTGTCGCCTGGTTGGCATCCACGATAGTCCCTTTATCGTGGAGGAAGAGGGCCTCGTGGGTTCCCTGGGTCAGCCGCTTAAAGCGCTCCTCTCGTTCCTGGAGCTGCGCCCATTCATGCTGATGGTGCTCGCCAATCCAGGTGAGGAGCCCCCCCAGGAATAGGAGCAGGAGGTGGTCGGGCAGCAGGCCCAGCCGCAGGAGAACGTCCCAGCCGGACTCCCCCATGAAATTCAACAGGAGCATATTCAGCGGGACGGTAAGGAAGGCAGCGAGAAGGCTACCCTTGGTTCCCCAGAGGCTGCCTGCCAGAAGCACCGGGAGCAGGGCGAGAAGCGTGGGGTATGCCATCTCTTCCACCAGGAAGAGGAAGAGAT
>JACCSL010000844.1 GCA_013812995.1 Ardenticatenales bacterium
GTACCGTGCTCATGCAGACGTACTGGGCCTTCGAGCGCATCGGGCAGCAGGAGGTTCGGGTGCTGGCGGGCGGCTTCCAGGCATGGCAGGCGCACGGGGGCGATACCACCCAGCGCCCCGCCGAGTATCAGCCCTGCCGCTACGAGGCCCGGCTGCGCGATTGCCGCGCAAATTCGGCGCGGCTCGAGGACGGGGAGCCGCGACTCGTGGATGCACGCGGGCCGCAGGAGTGGCGCGCCGCGCACATCGCCGGGGCCACCAACTGCTGCTGGAGCGATTTCACGCAGCGCGACGAGGCCAACACCCTGCTCCCCGCGTCGGACATCCACGCCCTTCTGGCGGCGCGCCACCTATCTCCCGAGCAGGAGACGGTGACCTACTGCCGTACCGGGGCGCGCTCCAGCTTCGTGTACTTCGTGCTGCGGCTCATGGGCTGGGAGCGGCTCTACAACTACGACGGCTCTATGACCGACTGGCTCCTCCACCAGCGCGAGGTCGAAAGAGGTTAACGTCCTGACCCGTACTTGCCCAGCAGAGCCGCATAAAATTCGAGTCCTACCCCCTCTCGATCCGCCTCGGTGATATAATTCCGATCCCGCTCAAGGTAATCTGCCACGGGTTCGATGCGGATAAAGTGCCACGGTCGCATCACCTCCATGTTCTCTTCGAGCGACATCATATACATCGGGGATCCTGCCTGCTGGAATATTGCCAGAAACTGCTGGAACTGGGGCGTCGTCTTGCCAATCTCTTTGGTCTCCACCGTCTCATAGATTTTGGATCCATCGGGTGCCCAGCCATAGAGGGTTTCTGCCAGAGACTTGATCTCGTTCCAGCGCAGGTGGGTCAATACCGCATTGAGCCCAATTGCCACCTTCTGGGAAGGGTCAATCACGCTCTTGACGACAGGCGAGTCCAGAATCTCCGCCGGGTTGGTGAGATCGCCCAGGATGTAGTGCGCATTCGGTACATCTTTCAGCAGGGCCTGTCCGTATTCCACAGTGAGTGGATCGTTGTCGCAGTAGATGACCCTGGCTTTCGGCACAACGGTGTGGATATGATCGGTGGTTGGCAGCCCGGAACCCAGGTCAAGAAATTGGGTGAACCCTTCAGCATACAACTCCCGAGCCACCTCCTGGAGGAAGGAGCGCAATAATTTGACCCACTTGCGGGTGGAGGGGACCAGATGAAACATATATTCCGCTGCCTGTCGGTCGGTCTCGACGTTGAAGGTACCCTCCAACGTATAATCATAAATGCGTGCGGCGTTGGGGATCTCTGTTTCGGGCAGCGGAATAGTGTTCTGGGTAGTCATGGGGCAAAACTCTCCTTGCACAATAAAAAATGTGATAGCGTTAGCAGTGCTATTGTAAAACATTTTTCAGGGATAAGCCACCGCTTTTTGAACTCTCTCCTATTCTGTCCAGCTATACCAAGACTATCGGCCAAGCCCGGCTGGACCATTCTCTCATTGAATATTTCTGGTGGTTTTACTAAGGTTAGCACCACTAAACTTCCCCTCATATATCCCTGGATTGGAGTAAGGTGGCGATGAGTCATTTGGTATCTCGACGATCTTTCCTGAAGCAGGTCGCAGCAGGCATGATCGTCATGGGGTTCAATAGTGGGCTTGGCAGTTGGGTCACAGTCGCAGATGCTTCCCACGGCCTCAGCGGCGATCTCTCCGATTTTCCGCAGTTTGACGGTGTGCTGGTCGCCGATGAGACTTCGCTTTCCGAGGCTGCGGATGACTTCGGTCACATCATTCACCGGCGACCCATGGCGGTGCTGCGGCCAGGGTCCGTAGAGGATATCGTGCGGCTGGTCCGTTTTGCCAACGATCATGGCATCAAGGTCGCTGGTCAGGGTCAGCGCCACAGCACCCAAGGGCAGGCACAGGTCGAAGCAGGGGTCGCCATCCAAATGAGTTCCCTTGCGACCATCCGCGAGATCAACGCGACCAATGCGCTGATCGAAGTGGGGGTTCGCTGGATAGATCTGTTGGAACAGACGACCGCGCAGGGGCTAACCCCTCCAACGCTCCCGGACTTCATCGAGCTGAGCGTCGGCGGCACGCTCTCCGTCGGTGGGATCGGGGGCCAGGCCTTCCGCTTCGGTACCTTGTGCGACAATGTACTGGAACTGGAAGTCGTTACGGGAAAGGGCAAATTGGTCACCTGTTCTCCTACCGACCATGCGGAACTATTCCATGCGTGTCGGGCGGGGCTGGGGCAATTCGCCATCATTGTGGCAGCGCGTGTGCGCCTGCTTCCTGTTCCGCCCATGGTGCGCGTCTATACGGCCCTCTACGCGGATCTTGCCACCTTCATGGCTGACCAGGAGCGGCTCATCGATGATGGTCGCTTCGATTATGTCGAGGGCTCTGCTCTTCCAGGAACGGGCGGTGCGTGGCTCTATCAGATCGAACTGGCGAAGTATTTCACCCCTGGGCAGGAACCGAACAACCTGCTTCTGACCAGTGGTCTTTCCTATCTGCCCGGCACCCTGGTCACGGAGGACAAGTCGTACTTCGATTTTGCCAACCGCCTGGCTACGCTCATTGCCGCTCTGCGGTTGAGTGGAACATGGGAGTTCCCCCATCCCTGGGTCAATCTCTTCGTACCGGCCCCCGCCACCGCATTTGTCACTTATGCGCTGAACCAGACCAACGCTACGAACATGGGGCAGGGACCGATTCTCCTCTACCCTATGAACCGCTCCAAGATGAAGACGCCTTTCTTTCGCATCCCGGATAGCGCGCACTTCTTTGTTCTCTCGCTGCTGCGCACAGCGAATCCGCCCACCCAGGAATGGGTTCAATCGCTGAGCGATCTCAATCGTACCCTCTATAAGCAGGCGGTCGCCGTCGGCGGGAAGCGATACCCGATCGACTCCGTCCCCATGCTGGCCGGGGACTGGCAGCACCACTATGCACCGCTCTGGAA
>JACCSL010000848.1 GCA_013812995.1 Ardenticatenales bacterium
GTCCAGAGCGCGCTGGGCATGAAGCAGGTCCTTACCGATCTGGGGGTTCGCTGCTCCATCGGTGTTGCCACGGGTCGCGTCTTCTGCGGTCAATTTGGCAACCAGATTCGCCGCGAGTACACGATGATCGGCGATGCGGTCAACCTGGCGGCACGGCTCATGCAGGCTGTGGCCGATGACATCCTCTGTGATGAGAATACCTATCTGGCTGCTCAGGAGCAGGTGCTCTTTGAAGCACTCCCTCCGCTCCCCATCAAGGGGAGGGAGGAGTTGGCGAATGCCTATTGCCCGCTGGGGCAGCGCCTTCGCGTTCTGCGCCCGCAGGCCACGATGGTGGGGCGCGTCGCCGAGCATACTCTGCTGGCCGAGCAGCTTCAGAGCCTGATACGCGGTGGGCCAGGTGGTCTTGTTCTCATTGAGGGCGAAGCGGGCATCGGCAAGTCGCGGCTGATGGAGGATCTGCGTCGCCAGGCAGAAACGATGGGGTTGGGCTACCTGACGGGAGCCGGAGATACCATCGAGAAATCGACTCCCTATCATGGCTGGAGGCTCATCTTCAGCCAGCTCCTGGGGTTGAATACGCTCCCCACCGTGGAAGCCCGGCGGCGGCGCGTCCTGGCCCTGCTGGTAAAGGACAGCAAGGTGACTCATCTGGCCTCCCTTCTCAACGATGTGCTCCCGCTGGACCTGCCCGAGAACGACGCGACGAGGCAGATGACCAAGTCCGTGCGAGCGCAAAACACCCGCGACCTGCTGCTTCACCTACTCCAGCGCTCGGTCCTTCATGCCCCCAAACTCCTCATCATGGAGGATGCCCATTGGCTGGATTCCGCCTCCTGGGCGCTGCTGCGAGCCGTCAGTCAGGAGGTCAAGCCGCTGCTTGTGGTGATTGCCACCCGCCCGCTGGGAAAAGCCGCCCCTAATGATTATGCACGGTTGCTACGGGCGCAAGACACGCAACTGGTGCGCCTCACCAGCCTCACCGCCGAAGAAACTACCGCCCTTGTCTGCCAGCGTTTAGGCGTTAGAGAGCTACCCACCACGGTGGCGGGCCTCATCACTGAGCGGGCGGAGGGCAATCCCTTCTTCAGTGTGGAACTCGCCTATGCCCTGCGGGATGGTGGGTTCCTCCTGGTGGATGAGGCGAGCGGCACCAGCCAGCTCGCCCCGCACGCGGCAACCCTCCAGGACCTGCGCCTGCCGGATACAGTGCAGGGCGTGGTGACCAGCCGCATCGACCGACTCCCGCCGCCGCAACAGCTGTTGCTCAAGGTGGCCAGCGTGATCGGGCGCGTTTTTCCCTTTCGGCTGCTGCGCGACATTCACCCGGTGGAGGCAGACCGTGTAGGGCTCGCCACCCACCTGGCGTCCCTGGAACATCTGGAGCTTACCTCGCTGGAAAGCCCGGAGCCTGAGCTGGCCTATATTTTCAAACACATCATCACCCAGGAAGTGGCCTATAACCTGATGCTCTTCGCCCAACGGCGGCAACTCCACCGGGCTATCGCGGAGTGGTATGAGGAAAGGCACGCCGACGACCTATCCTCCTTTTACCCGCTCCTCGTTCACCACTGGAGCAAGGCGGAAGTCATTGGTAAGACGATGGAGTATCTGGAAAAAGCGGGGGAGCAGGCCCTGCGCGGCTTCGCCAACCATGAGGCGGTGCGCTTCTTCAGCGAGCTGCTGCGGCTGGATAAGGAGGTCAAACCGTCCGATAAGGAAACCATCGTCGGTCTCTCTTTCCTGCACAGCATCACAGAGACACACTTCCAGCGCGCGCGCTGGGAGCGCCAGCTGGGCGAGGCGCACCTGGAGCTGGGCCATCTGGTGGAAAGTCGCCAGCATCTGGAAGAGGCGCTCGCGCTTCTCACCTGGCCGGTCCCCCGCTTGCGGGTTCGGGTCATCGGCAACTTGGTCATGCAGCTCCTGCGGCAACTCTGGCATCGGGCGAAGCCGGGCTGGTGGCCGCGCTACGCCCCGGAGGCCGACCGTGTGCTGTTGGAAGCGGCCCACACCTACCTACAGCTCTCCGAGATTCACTACTTTGCCAATGATAGTTTGATGACGGACTACGCCATCGTGCAGGCGCTGAATGTGGCGGAGCGGGCCTCGCCCTCCACGGAACTCGCGATGGCCTATGCCAACATGTGTATCGCGGTGGCGGGCCACATTCCTGGGCGGGGACTGGCGGACACCTATGCGCGGCTGGCCGTGGAGTTTGCTCGGCAGCTGGATCGCCCCCTGACCCTCGCTGCGGTCCTCTCGCGCGTGGGGGCCTATCGGCTCAGCATGGGGCAGTGGGGGGCCAGGTTGGAGTTGCAGCAGGCGGTCGATATCTGTCTGCGCTTCGAGGACCGGCGGCGCTGGGTCGAAAGCATGTTCAACCTGGCCCAGATCGCCTACTACCAGGGAGAGTTCTCGCACAGCGTGGCCCTGTGGGCCGAGGTCGACACCTGGGCACAGCGCAGCGAGAATCCGTTGCAACAGGCGTGGGCCTCCTGGGGGCAGGCCGAGGGATTGTTGCGCCTGGGCCGCACCGACGAGGCCATCAAGCGGCTCGACAATGCCCTGTCGTTGCTCGCTCAGAATACGGACTATGCCTCGGAAATTCGCGTGTATGGCCTGTTGGCGCAGGCTTACCTGTATCAGGGCAAGCCCGAGGCAGCTCGCCAGGCTGCCCAGACGGGCGCACGGCTGATGGCGCAATCCTCCCCTAAGCCCACCGCCCATTATCTGTTTGAGGGATACGCCGGGATGGCCGAAGGCTTTCTGGGCAGCAGTGAATCGTCCGGCTCGATGCTGGAGGAAAAACAGGCTTGTGATAACTTGAACCTCTACGCCTATATCTTCCCCCTGGGCCAGCCCCGCGCCCATCTCCTGCAGGGATGCTACTACTGGCAGACCGGGGAGCACGCCAGGGCGTACCATGCCTGGGAGCAAAGCCTTCAGGCAGCCAAGCGGCTGGCAATGCCCTACGAGGAGGCGCGCGTCCATCTGGAGCTAGGGCGGCACGTCTTTCTGGAGGAAGCTGCCCGTAAGCGCCATCTCACTGAGGCAAGCACTCTCTTCGAGCAACTCGGCGCGACGGATGAGGTCGCCCAGATACGGGCAACGCTCACTGATGAGACTGAGCGTTAAGCTGAACGCTCATCGTGGCAATACCACCCGCTCCATCTTGCCCCCTATTCCCGCTTTCCTCCATTCTACCTCACCTCCTAAAAACTTGAATCGCCCCAGAATTTCCATTGCCCCTGCCGTCCCTCCCTGCTACAATACGATCTGGGAACAGATGTTCGGGGGATAACAATGGCATCAAAGGCAGCGACAACAACCAAGGGACCCAAGCAGAAACGCAGTCCTTCCACGAAAAACAAGGGGCAGAGCCACAAGGCAGAGCCGCCCTTTATTACCCTGGACCGCCTGATTGATTTCGCGGGGATCCTCATTGCCCTGGTCGGTGTCTTGACCGGGCTGGCGATGATACCTAGCAGCGAACCCTCGCTGGCCCAACCCTGGCTGGACTTCCTCAGCCGGGTGCTAGGCGTTGGCACCTTCGCGTCGCCCTTTGCGATGCTGGGATTCGGGGTCTGGCTCATGGCACGCCGCTTCGAGAATGCGCCGGCCCCACCCTGGTATCGACTCCTGGGCGGCTTTCTTTTCGCCCTGTCGCTGCTCGCCCTGATCGCCCTCTACGAAAACTGGGGGGTCGAGGGCGAGGCGGCAAATAGTGGTGGGCTTCTGGGCTTCTATCTCATGTCGCTGCTGGTGCTGGCGGTGGGACGCGTCGGGGCGCTGGTCGTGCTCCTCTTCATCAATCTTCAGGGGCTTCTCTTTCTGCTGGAGCGGTCACTGGCGGACGTGGGGCGCGCTTTGAGCCATCTCCGGCTGCCTCGTCGCGCCCCGGCGGCGCTGGCCCGCGACGCTTTCACCGGGCCGGACACGCGCAACGCGATTCAATTGTCGCTCCCCTCAATCATCGAGGTGCGCGAGCAGACTCGGGCATGGTGGGAGCAGTTTGTGCGCCTGAGCGAGAGCACGGGCAGCCGCAAACCAACCCCTGTCGCTCCGCCAACGCCTAATTCTCCGACAGCAACCACCCCACCCATGTCCTCCTCGTTCGTATCGGACACGCCCTGGCGGCTGCCTCCCTGGCCCTCACTCCTGGAAGAAAGTCTCGATACGGACGTCAACTTGAACGACATCCGTACCAAAGCAATCATCATCGAAGAGACCTTGGCCCACTTCGGGGTGCCCGCGCGGGTCATTGAGGTCAACCGGGGGCCAACCGTGACGCAGTACGGCGTGGAGCCGGGCTTTATCCGCAAACAGATGCGCGGCGGAGTCGAGCGAACGATGAAGGTCAAGGTGTCGGCAATCACGCACCTGCAAAACGACCTCGCGCTGGCGCTCTCGGCGGCGCGCATTCGCATCGAGGCACCGGTGCCCGGCCAGAACTATGTGGGCATCGAGGTGCCCAACGACCACGCCACTGCCGTCACGCTGCACGGGACAATGGAAAGCGAGGAGTTCCAGGCGCTGGCCGCCCCGCTGAAGGTGGCGCTGGGGCGCGATGTCATGGGCAATATCGTTATGGCGGACCTGGCGAAGATGCCCCACCTGCTCATCGCGGGCTCGACGGGTTCCGGCAAGTCGGTCTGCATCAACTCGATTATCTGCTGCCTACTCTGCAACAACACGCCCGACCAGTTGAAGCTGCTCATGGTGGACCCCAAGATGGTGGAACTCGTTGGCTACAATGGGATTCCGCATCTGATTGTCCCCGTGGTCACCGAGCTGGACCGCGTGGTGGGGCTACTACGCTGGACCGTGACGGAGATGGAGCGGCGCTACAAGCTCTTCTCGGAGCGGCGCGTGCGCAACCTGGAGGGGTACAACAGCAAGGCGCTCAAAGAGGGGCAAAAGCCGCTCCCCTATCTTGTACTGATTATCGACAAGCTGGCGGACCTGATGATGGCCGCCGCCGACCAGGTGGAGTCGATGATCTGCCGCCTGGCGCAGATGGCGCGCGCCACAGGCATCCACCTGATTCTCGCCACGCAGCGCCCCAGCGTGGATGTTGTCACCGGGCTCATCAAGGCCAATTTCCCGGCGCGCATCGCCTTCGCGGTGACGAGCCTGGTGGATAGCCGCGTCATCCTGGACCGTTCCGGCGCAGAGGCGCTGCTGGGGCGCGGGGACATGCTCTACATCGGCTCGGACAGCAGCGTGCTCCGGCGGGCACAGGGCTGTTATGTCAGCGACCGGGAGCTGGAGCGCATCAATCACTTCTGGTTGGAGCAGGCGACAGAGCTGGCACGTGGCGCGCAGAGCCGCAAGGTCACACCAAAGAGCGAGAGCCACGTCGATCCCGTGCAGGAGGTTCTATGGGACGACCTGCTGGAGAGCGAGGAGGAAGCCCTGGAAGACCCGATGCTCGTCCAGGCGCGCGAGATTGTGCGCAAGGCGGGCAGCGCCTCGGTCTCCATGCTCCAGCGCCGCCTCCGCGTGGGCTACGCGCGGGCCGCGCGTCTCATCGACATCATGGAGGAAGAGGGCACCATCGGCACCAGCGAGGGACCAGGCAAGACCCGCGCCGTTCACCGCGAGGGCGTTGAGCCAGGCAGCGACGACGACCCAGGCTTCGATCCCGCCTGGATCAACGAGGAGTAGCTGTCATTCGTCGTCAGCTGTTGCCGATTCTCTCCGTAACAAGTGGTCTTTCGTAGCCAAAATGCTACCTAAACGTAGAGAAATCGTTGGTTGACTTTACCCTCACACCCCCTTATACTTTGACCATTCTTAAGGAAGGAGGTGAGGACAATGCGAGAAAAAATAAGTGGTTCGGTTGCCCGCACCAACTTCAACAAACGCCCTTGCGACTAAAAACTGCGCGGGCGTTTTTTTTGTTCACCTACCCCTCAAGGAGGAACACGAATGATCGATTCCGGGATGATCAACAAGATTCAGAAGGCAAAAGAATACGCAGCTGAGCCGCGCCGCATCCAGTTCCACAGCTTCAAGGTTCAGTTCGATGGCATGAACGACGGTCACGCGGTGGAGTACAAGGAAGGCAACTGGGAGTGCGATTGCAACTACTTCCGGGGCCACGGCGTGTGCAGCCACACGATGGCGATGGAGCGCGTTCTGGGCGTCATGCTTCCCTCCCCCGTTTCTGTCTAGTACGGTAGGGCCTAAAAGAGGCAAGGGTTAAGCAGCCAGCGCCTTGCCCTGATAAGTCCACTTAAACGGTTGAGCCATGGTGCGATTGTAATA
>JACCSL010000874.1 GCA_013812995.1 Ardenticatenales bacterium
CTGGTGAATGCGCTCATGTGCGGCCAGCGTGGCCTCTGGCCTCCCTACCTGCGCGGCGATGAGGGGTACATCAAGCTCATGTACAACTGGTGAAGGGAATTCTCAACACCGTGGACGCGATTCACGCCGTGGACTCGACCGCCATCATAGTCCATGTCGAGGCGGCGGGGCTGAGTCGCTCTGTGCGTGAGGATCTGGAGGCTCTGGCCGTTGAGGAGCAGCGGCGGGGCTATCTGGGCTTTGACCTCCTCACAGGCAAGGTGACGCCTCGCCACCCGCTCTTTCCCTGGCTCGTGCGCCACGGAGCCTCGCCCGATGATTTAGCCGCGCTGGCGGCGCGTCGCCTGAGCCTGGATATCATGGGCTTGAACTTCTACCCTCAGTGGTCCATCCAGCAATTCTACATAGACCCCAAAGGCAAGGTGGCCCAGCGCGCCTTCGAGGCGAGTGGCGAGCACTTTGCCGAGATGATTCGGGACTACTACAACCGTTACCAGATTCCCATTCTCATCACGGAAACAAGCGCGGTTGGCCCGGATGAGGTGCGGCTTCAGTGGCTCAATGCCTCCATTGCCGCGATCAAGCAGCTTCGCAGTGAGGGCATTCCGGTCTATGGCTATACCTGGTTTCCCCTGTTCACCATGATTGACTGGCGCTATCGGCTCGGGAATGAGCCCGTAGAACACTATCGGTTGGACCTGGGGTTGTACACGCTGGCTAACCCCGGCAGTGGCGCGCGTTGGAGTTCGACCCCCTTGGTCGAGACCTTTTGCCATTACGTGGCCCACACCGAGGATGCGATTGGTCCTCTCCTTGCCCCCTCTCACTCATAGGCCAGCACCTCGCGCACGGTGAGGCGCGCCGCGTTCCAGGCGGGAACGAAGCTCGCCAGGGCGGAGAGGCTCAGCACCACGACAAGCCAGAAGAAGGCCCCCTGCATCGAGAAGGTATAGGTGAGCGGCGACCCGATAAAGTCATTACCTATCTGGTCGCTCAGCAGGCGGCTGATGGGAAAGGCCAGCAGCAGCCCCAGCGGCCAACTGATGATCCCGATCAGCATTCCCTCCGTCATAAATATTTGCAGCACCGCGCGGTCCGACGCCCCAATCGCACGCATCACGCCGATCTCGCGCGCTCGCTCCAGCACGTTGATGCTCATGGTGCCCGTGAGCCCGAGTGCCCCCACCACTGCCAGCAGCACCGCCATCGTAGAGAGAAAGGCCACCAGCACATTGAACTGGAACAGGATACTCTCGCGGATATCGCTGGTGGTGCGCGTGGAGCGAACATCGAGCCCCGCGCGCGTGAAGTGCTCCTCTAACCGGAGCGCGGCCTGCGTCTGCGAGGGGGCGTCATGGTCGGTGGTAATGACGCGGACGCTCGCCGCGCGGCCCACCTGCCGCGTGAGTTCCGCGAAATAGGGGAAATTCACATAGCCGGTGCCAAAGCGAACCACACTGCCCGTCATCGTCGGTTTGACGATGCCCACCACGAGCCATTCCCCCTCCCGCCCCTGCATCTTGAGCGTGATGGTCTCTCCAACCTCAACCGGGACATCGGCGCTCAGCACGTCGGTATCGAGCACAATGGCGTTCTCGTCGCTGGGGAGCAGCCAGCGCCCCTCCACAACGACGGGCTGAATCATCACACTCTCCGGCGGCGGGGCGATGATCCCGAACGTCGGCCCCTCCGTGCCATCCGCATGGAGACGCAGGGCGCTGCTGTCCGTCCAGCTCTCCGCGCTGACGATGCCCGGCACCTGTAATGCCTCCCTGGCAATTTGCTCGGTCCGGTAGGAACGCCCGAAGATCACGTAGACATCGTATTTCCAGTAGGCGGCGATCTCGTCCAGGGTGAGTAACAGCGAGGCACGCACACTGAAGACCGAGATAAAGATGCCCCCGGCCAATGTCAGGGTTAAGAGTGTCAGGGCAAGCCGCCCCTTGCGGCGAAAGGTGTTGCGTAGCGAGAGCAGCAGCGGGCGCGGCAGCCCCAGAATCGTCATCAGCCACTGATCCAGCCAGTTGCTGCCATAGCACCCTCGACCCAGGCCATAGTCACTCAGCGCCTCGCGCACGGTGACGCGTGTCCCGGATGCAACGGGCCAGAGTGCCGCTAGGAGCGGCACGACCATGCCTGCCGCAATCTCCAGCAGCAGCGCCTCGATTGGGATGCTGAAGCCTGCCAGATCAAAGTTGATGAGACTTGCCAGATAACTTGTGAAGGCGTAGGCGGCTACGGCCCCCAGAGGCACCCCAATGAACAGTGAGAGGAGGGCAAAGACAAAGACCATACCCAGGTACATCTGCATCATTTGCCCCGAGCGTGCGCCCAGCGTCTTCATAACGCCAATCTGCCTCACCTGCTGGGAGAGCACCGCCGAGATGGTGTTGACCACGAGGAAGCCGCTCAGCAGGAGCGTGAGACTACCAATGATCCCAAGCACCAGCAACATGGGCTGAACAATCTCGTCCGCTGGATGCTTGCCGGGCTCCGGCACCCAGCTCCAGAAGACCCGATAATTACCCTTCTCGACCTTTTCCTGCACCTCCGCCGCTACCTCCTTGATCTCGGCCTGGCTCTCGCGGTCAATCAGCAAGTGCAACTCGTTGAAGGTGCGCGGGTAGCCCAACCATTCCAGCGTATCGAAGGTGATATAACCGTAGGTCTGCCCCACAAAGGCGGCGGGCTGCTTGTTCATGTCGTGCGCCAGCCCCGCGATGCACAGGATGTGCTGCGTACCGTCCGGGAGTTCCACCAGCACCTGGTCGCCCACCTGCGCGTTGGTCAGCCCGATGGAGGCCCGTTCCACGAGCATACATTGCTCAGGCGGCGGCCACGCGCCTTCCTGCGGACGGATCTGGTCAAGGCGCATATTGTCGAAATCATAGATCACATCCAGTCGCAGTGCCCGCCACTCATCAGGGCCGATCTGGAGGCGCAGGGTAATGTTGCGCCGTCCCTCGGCGTCAATGACACCGTCCACGCGCCGCACCACCTCCACCAGCTTAGTGTCGAAGGGGTCGGAAAGAAAGAGAATGGCGCTGGCGGGGCTCGTTGCGAGGTAGCTCGCATTCAGGTCGCGTGAGAGTAGCACGCGGGTACTCGCCACCATGCCGATGGTGAAGACGCCCACGGCGATGGAGAGAATCACAAGGAGGGTGCGGATGCGATTGATCCACAGATCACGCCAGACTTTGCGCCAACGGGGGGGCATGGTGGAGTCCTATTTGAGGTGTGAGGGAGCAGCAAGCGTAAAACGCAAAGCGTAAACCGACACTCTTTGCAATCTCAGAGCCTAGTCATTGTAGCATTACGTTTCTGCTTCTGATGGAATTTGTGGTATGGAAGATCGGGAAGCGTGCCATGCGAGCCCTCTCCCCGGCCGTCGGCCGCCCCACTCCCGATATCGGGAGAGGGGCCACGGAGCG
>JACCSL010000880.1 GCA_013812995.1 Ardenticatenales bacterium
CGCGCTACCGGGCTGCGCTACGCCCCGTTGTATCTACTACATTTTCCAGACTTCTTGTAAGTAATCCATCCAAGCTTGGATCTTAGCCCGAAGATAGGTATCACCTACGTGAACTGTCAAAACCCCATGTATCGAACGCCATTGTCTACCAGATAACTCGCCACTATTAGATTTCCTGACTACCTGAATCTTTTCAGTGGTAAGTGCTAATTCTTTGTTCCAGAAGGCTTTTAATTCTTCTTCATCATTATCTTCATGACATTGTAGGGTATAAGTTGGAATCTTACCTGATAACTGACGAATCCAGCAATCTGCTAATCTAACGATATTGGGATTGGAGTTGCACAAACTGACTACGTTCCGATTCCGGCGATAGCCTTCCGCCATGTAGAGCACGATAAAATCTCTAAACAGTGGGTTGGCTATCAACTCAGGGGCTTGCGCGAATCCTTCGTTGTAGGCGGCCTCGCGGAGTTTGCGATATTTCTCTGAATTCGCGTCGGAGGCTCTTTGGCGACTCTCGCTCTGCTTTTCGGTGCGAGGAATCGGTAAGTCTTTGATCCAATAGTAGACGGTGGTACGCGGGAGTTGCAGGCGCTCGACAATCTCATCAAGGGCCAGACCCTTTTCGACTCTCAGCTGGACAGCTTTTTCTCGGAGATGGTCGTGCTTTTTCATCGTGCCCCCGGGTGTGGTGCCCCCGTCAACAGAGCGGTATTATAGCCAAATCTGGCTTAATGGCAAGTTAGCCAGCCGCCATCACCTCGCGAACTTCGGCCTCGGTGTCGCTGGTGTACTGGCGGAGGTGCGGATATTTCCAGGCCACCCAGCCCGTGAGAAGTATTGTCGCGATGCCGCCCGTGAAGATCGCGAGGGGCGCACCGAAGAGCGCCGCCACGAGTCCCGCTTCCATCTCCCCGAGCTGCGGGCCGCCCATGAAGAACATCATGTTGACGCTCGTCATACGCCCGCGCAGGTGATCGGGGGTCATGAGCTGGCGGATGGTGCCGCGAATGACCGTCGAGACCGTATCCGCCGCGCCCGTCATGGCGAAGAAGACATAGGAGAGCGCGAAGACCGTAGAGACGCCGAAGAGCGCCGTTGCCAGACCATAGATGGCGACGCTGACCAGAAGCACATAGCCCTGGCGATGAATTTCCTTGCGAAGCGCGGTGAACGCGCCCGCGATGAGCGCACCGACGGGCTGCGCGGTCACGAGGAGCCCATAGCCCTGCGGCCCTACCCCCAGAACGTCGGCGGCGACGATGGGAAGCATGGTGCGGGCGGAGGAGAAGAAGGTCGCGAAGAAGTCCACCAACATGGTACCCCAGATGATGCGAGAGCCATGCACGAAGCGCAGCCCCTCGACGAGCGCATCCCAGCCGAGGCCGGTGTTGGTAGCAGCGGCTTTCCCCCGATAGTGCATCTTGAGCAGTGCCACAATCACCGCCAGAAAGGAAACCGCATTCAGCGCATAGATGAGGCCAATGTTGAATTGGCTGATAAGCAAACCCCCGATGGCCGGTCCCACGATGGTGCTGATCTGCCAGAGCAGCGTGTTGAGGCTGACCGCGTTCGTCAGGTGCTCGCGCGAGACGAGGTTGGGCACGAGCGACTGGCGTGCAGGGTTGTCGAAGGCTGCCGCAGCAGCCCCGGCAGCGGTCAGCGCGTAGATGGCGGCGATGCTGGCGTTGCCAGAGAGCGTAATCATCGCCAACAGCAGCGCGAAGAGCGCAGCGGCACTCTGGGTGTAGAGCATCAGGCGGCGGCGGTCCTGCGTGTCAGCGAGGATACCGCCAATAAGAGCGAAGAGAATAATCGGAACGATACGCACCAGCCCCAGTGACCCCAGCCCCAGGGCTGAAGCATTCAACTCATAGGTGCGTCCCAACAACCCCAGAGAATAGGTAGTCCCCTGGAGCAGCGTAAAGATATGCCAATCCACCGCAGTGAGTTGCATCTGGGAACCCATTTGGGAGAGTAACTGCCCCCCCCACATCAGGCGAAAATCTCGATATTGCAGGGCGGGGGCCCGCTCCAGAACTCGTGCGTTCATCGTTTCTCTACTTCACCCTGGGGAAACCATTAGCCAAGCCAACTATTTTAATCGAAAGCGGACTTGGTGCAAGAAAAGACGCCCGGTTGGTAGCCGAGCGTCTGGGGAAGGAACGGATAAAACGTAAAACGTAAAACGTAAACGGCATGGCGTAATTACGTTTTACGCATTACGTTTTACGCATTACGTTTTACGCATTACGTTCTACGCCTCATTGATCTCGACGCTCTCCATGCGGTCCCCCTGCTTGAGGGAAAGCGCGATGTCCATGCCCTCGGTGACCTTGCCAAAGATGGTGTGCTTACCATCAAGGTGAGGTTGGGGATCGTAGACGATGAAGAAC
>JACCSL010000894.1 GCA_013812995.1 Ardenticatenales bacterium
GGTGGGTCCACCTTGGCCCGCGTTTTCTTGTCCCTCTTGCCCCCCCACTTCTTCAACTGTGCCAGCAACCCACGTCGCCGCTGCCGCCGTATCATCGTGCCTCCTCCTCTTGTGGTAAAGCCCGTAACGTGGCCGCCGCCATCCATGTCAGGAGGGTTACCATGTTGCGGTTGGTTGTAGGGTATTGGTCTGGTTGGGTCGAGGTAAAAGAGAGCGCCCCCAGCGTTGCGCCTCCCGCAATCAGAGGAACCAGGAGCGCGGAGCGGGTGCCATCCTTCCACAGGATGCCACGGTGGCTGGCGTCACTCCAGGGTGGGCTCAGCAGGTCGTCGATCTGTAGCGGCTGGCCATGACTAATAAAGCGATCCAGGGTATCTACCGCCTCCGGTGGGATGGTGGTGTTGAGCGCGACTTGTTTGGGCCGAGAGGCGGTGGCCCGCCAGACACGCCACCCCTCCGATTCCTTAAGCGCCAGGGCGCAGGCCGTAAAAGGCAGGAGAGAGCGCGCGCCCCCCACCAGCGTCGAGAGAAGCTGCTCCGGGGTGGTGGTCGTGCTCAATCCCTCGGTCAGATGGGTCAGGGAGTCAAGTAGGGTGTTCTGGCTCATGGCAGTTTCCTTGGCAGCCTAGGTGAGATGAATAGCAGCGAGAATATCTTTGAGATGCGCGGCCTCGTGCTGAATGACCTCCTCGATTAAATCAGTGACGGTGCCCTGCGCGCCCCACGGGTAGCACACGGGGCCATCCAACCGATCCGGCGCGATCTCCTGAACCGCAAATTGCAGGTCGCGCCGGACCATGCCCCAATCCATCCGACATTGGGCCGGGTCGTACTCCTTGCGGCGCTCGAAGGTGGCCTCGTTGTAGGCGTCGAGCACGTACTCCGGCCCCAGCGTGTATTCGTCCTGTTCGTGGTATGCCTGAAGGGACGCCAGCACCTCGCGCTCCCAGGCCGCCAGATGCCCCAGCACGTCCTTCACCCGCCACCCGCTCTCCGCGTAGACCATCGCCAGATCATTGACATCGCCCAGGGCAGCCAGCGTCTCGCGCCGGGCTGAGGCAAGGAGGTCAATTAGCCGCTTTTGCTCTGTCATCGCTCGCTCACCGTGAGGTGCCCGCTCCCCAGAGCGGTGCCGAAGTGGTCAAAATGAAGCGGAATGGAAAGCTCCTTTCCCTCCACCCGCTGCTCCCCAAGGGTAAAAAGAGGATGGGTCGTCGTAACACCCCCCGCCCACTGGTAGACGAGCTGCCGCGTGGAGAGCCCCAACGGAATCTCGTAGATGGCCGGCGCAGTAACCGCCCCGCGCACAGCCAGCAAGGTGGTGCCGGGATCGCGCCGCCGCCAGAGCAGCAGCGGAAGCAACTGGGTTGTCACCGCATCCAGCACCTCCAGGGGCGGTGAACTCTGCCTGCTCTCAACGGTCACACCACCGCCCCACCCGGCTTCTCCCAGAACCCCCAACGTCGTCAGGCTGGTTATCACCTGCTCCAGCAACCTGCGGTGAGACAATTGGGCTTGCTCCAGATACAGAATGGCGCGATGTTGCTCACAGGCCCGGGCCAGCAGGATCGCTCCCTCCAGGAGCCACGCAGGTAGCTCTTCCACCAGCAAACGGGCCGGGTGCGCCATCGGCCCCAGAGGAAGCACCACGCAGGCAGGCTGACCCGCTTCCAGCGACAGGATTCCCTGACCATCGCGGCGTTTGGCTCCGTTCAGAGCCTCGCGCAGGGCCGCGCCGTCCATCGCTAGAGCCCGCTGGAGGGCCAGGCAACCTCCCTGCTCCATCCAGCCCTGCATATCGTCAGGCTCCGCGCGGCCCAGGGGTGCCAGGAAAAAACGCTCCATTGCGGCTATTCTACCTGCCCCCCGCGACGCTGGCGCAGAATCTCCACGCCTGCCGCTTCCATCATCATGGTAGTGGGCGGTGGTTTCTTGAGCAGTTGCAGGCGCACCTCATGGGTAGGGAAATGCTCGAAGATGGCATACACCATCTGCTCCGCCATCACCTCAAGCAACCGACATTCCAACGAGGTTCCGACCGCCAGCACGGTTTGGGCGATCTCTGTATAAGAAAGCGTATCGCCCAACGCATCGCTGTGCCCTGCCGGAGCCAGGTCATAGCCGATCTCCAGGTTGACCACGAGGCGCTGCCCGACTTCCTGCTCCGCCTTGGTCACCCCGATGAAGCTATAGAATTCAAGATTGCGAATGATGATTTTATCCATGTGGGTGAATTATAGGGTTCTCCCGAGAGGGGTGTCAAGGGTCAGATTAAAACTTTGTCAATAATTTTACTAAATATGGCATAGCCATAGCTTGAAAGGTGTCACTTTAAATGTCACAAGTTGTCCCATTATCAAGCACAGGTGGCTGCAACTTTGCTGAGGCCCGCATTATGGGTACGATGTGGGAATCTTCATTCGGCAGAGAGGGACTAACTTATGGAACATGCAAGAGGGAAATTGATCGGGAAGCGCGGGCTCCGGCTGAGCTACGGGCAATGGTACCCCACGTCGGAGCCCAAGGCTGTCGCCCTGGTCGTGCATGGCTATGGCGAGCACATCGGGCGCTACCAGCATGTCATTGATGCGCTGGTGGAGCGAGAGTATGCGGTCTTTGCCATCGACCATCGTGGTCATGGGCAGAGCGAGGGCGACCGCGCCTGTGTGGAGCGCTTCGATTACTTTATTCAGGATTTGCACCTGCTGGTGCGGGAGGCGCGCGACGCCCACCCGAGCCTTCCCCGTGTGATGGTGGGTCACTCGATGGGGGCCCTCATCGCCACCCGCTACGCGCTCCGCTACGGTGAGGAGCTGGATCTCCTGGTGCTCAGCGGCATCGCGCTGCAAATCGGGGATGATGTTCCGGCCTTCGTCAAGAAAATTGGCAGCGTGCTCTCGACGGTTCTCCCCTCGTTCCCCGTCGGCGAGATCGGGAAAAACACCCTGAGCCGGGACCCGGAGGTGGATCGCCGCATCAACGCCGACCCGCTGCATTACAGGGGAAAGATGAAGGCGCGCATGGGCCACGAGATGCTCCAGGCCGCGATGGAGTCCCGCACGCGCGTCCATCAGATGGCGCTACCGGTGCTGATTATGCACGGCGAGAATGACAAGGTCACCAATCCCGCCGGCTCCAAATTCCTCTATGAAACCGTGGGCAGCAGCGACAAGACGCTGAAAATCTGGGATGCAAATCTCCACGAAATTTTCAACGAGCTGGAGAAAGAGCGGATCATCGCCTACATGATTGACTGGCTGGATGAGCGGCTTGCCAGCTTGCCAGCGACCCAGCAAAAACAAGCCGCAACACAACTGCCCTGAGCTACTTTCCAAGATCGCGCAGGGAGGAAAGCATCGTGCGCCACTCGGCGAGCTGCTGGCCCAGCGGCGTGCCCTCCAGCGAGATCACCACAGGAATTTCCATCTGGAGCGGTACCGTGGTGTTGATGGGAATTTCCTTGTTGATGGGAATCTGAAGGGTCAGGTTAATGGGCACGGTGGTGTTGATGGGCACGTCCAGGTTGAAGTTACCCAGCGGCCCCAGTGTGACGTGCACGCGCACGGTGGTATTGATG
>JACCSL010000901.1 GCA_013812995.1 Ardenticatenales bacterium
ATTCTGGCCCGTCTCTGGTGGAAGCTGGACCGCGCCCTGACACTGGAGGATGTGAGATACTCCGCCCTCGCCTTGCTGGTGGACGCGGTGCGCCACGGCTGCACGACCATGATCGACCACCACGCCAGCCCCAATGCTGTCGCAGGGAGCCTCGACGCGATTGGCGAGGCGGTCCAGGCCAGCGGCCTGCGCGCCTGCCTCTGCTACGAGGTCACGGACCGGGATGGTCCTGCCGTCACCCAGGCAGGGATTGAGGAAAATGTGCGCTGGCTGCGCCGCTGCCACGAGCAGCGCGACCCGCAGCTCGCGGGCACCTTTGGCCTCCACGCGGCCCTGACCCTCTCGGATGAGAGCCTGGCCCAGGCGGTGGAGGCCGCTCGCTCGCTGCCCTTCCCGGTGGGCTTCCATATCCACGCGGCGGAGGGTCCCGCCGACCAGGTGCGCTCCCAGGCCAACTACAAGAAGCGCGTCATCCATCGACTGCACGAGGCGGGCATCCTGGGTGAGCGCACCATCGTGGCGCACGCCATCACGATTGATGAGAGCGAGCGCGAGTTGCTCGCTGAAACTGGCACCTGGGTGTCTCACCAGCCCCGCTCCAACATGAACAACGCCGTGGGCGTCGCGGCCATCCCGGCCATGTTACAACATCCGTCCCTGGGCCGCCGCGTCTGTTTGGGGAATGATGGCTTCTCGTTCAACATGTTCCAGGAAATGAAGGTCGCCTACTTGCTCCATAAGGTGGCGACGAACGACCCGCGCACCCTCGGCGGTGACGAGGTGATGCGCATGGCCTACCGCAACAACGCGGCGCTAGCCTCGCTCTTCTTCGAGCGGCCCGTCGGTCGGCTCGCGGTGGGAGCCCATGCTGACATCATGCTCTGCGACTATCAACCGTTCACCCCGCTGACGGGCGGGAACTTACCTTGGCACATCCTCTTTGGCCTGGACGGAAGCCATGTCACCGACACCATCGGCGGCGGGCGGCTACTCATGCAGGACCGGCAGATTCTCACGTTGGATGAGGCTGCCATCACGCAGCAGGCGATGATCTTGGCCCAGGATGTGTGGAAACGATTCGCGACATAGCCAATGCCACGACGAGCCATCAGATTGAAAACCAAAGCTCCCTCGCCCGAGTTGGCGCAGAAGTATTTTCGCCACTGGAGCCAGGGAGAGCTGTATCAGCATCCTGAGCACTTTCCCCGGCTTGCTTCGCCTGCCTTCTTCGGGAACGAGTGCCCGCTCGACCTGGAGATAGGCTGCGGTACCGGGGAATTTCTCTGCTGGCTGGCGGCCCAGGAACCCGAGGTGAATTTCGTTGGCGTTGATGTCTTTGCCAAAGCACTGTACAAGGGCGTCGAGGAGGCATCAGAAATGGGCCTGGAAAATATCGTGTTTATCCGCGCGCCCATCCAGTTTGTCTACCCGGTGCTGCCCGATAATGCTATCCGAACTATCTATATGCACTATCCCGATCCGCACCTGCGGGCACGGGGGCAGCATAAAATCTTCAATTCGCCCTTTCTCGACGAGGTCCACCGTGTGCTGGAGCCGGGCGGCACCCTCAGCCTTGTGACCGATCATGAGGCGTTGTTCTTCGAGGAAATCTTGCCGATGGTGGAGGCGGACCGCCGCTTTACCCCGCTGCACGAGGAACGCTATCTCGTCGGCTACGAGGTGGCTCTCAAGTCCCGCTACCAGAAGATGTGGGAAAAACACGAGGTGCCGCCCCTGCGGCTTGAGGTGAAGAAAAATGGCTGAGATCGTTGCATCGACACGCTCTGCAATCCCGCAAGAACCCCCCCGGCGCTACTCCCCGATGGCCGAGTTCTGGCAGCGCTTCAGCCAGAACGTGCTGGCAGTGTTAGGGCTGCTGATTATCATCGCCTTCCTCTTTGTGGGACTCTTTGCGCCCTGGCTGGCTCCCTACTCGCACACCGACCAGGATCTCGCGAACACCGAAGCATCGCCAAGCCTCGCCCACCCGCTGGGAACGGACCGGGTGGGGCGCGACCAGTTCAGCCGCCTCATCTGGGGCGCGCGCACCGCGCTCATCGTGGCACCGACCTCTGTGATTATCGGCTTGACGCTCGGCCTCCTGCTTGGCAGCGCCGCCGGGTACTTCGGCGGCTGGGTGGATACCATCATCATGCGCATCAGCGATGTGCTCTTTGCCTTTCCGGGGCTGCTCTTCGCCATGCTCATTGCCTCGACGTTGCAGCCGCGCATCGAAAGTTGGCTGCTTTCCATCGAGGCAGCCAAGCCCTTTGTGCGTAGCGGCTATGCGGAGTTCTTCGTGGTGATTGCAGCACTCAGCCTCGTGGGCTGGCCGGGTATCGCGCGCATCATTCGCGGGCAGATTCTCACCCTGCGCGAGCAGCCTTTCATCGAGGCAGCGCAGGCCGTGGGAGTTCCGAGCTGGCGTATTCTCACCCATCATCTTCTCCCCAATGCGCTGACCCCCATCATTGTCTCGCTCAGCATGGGCATGGGCGGCGCGATCCTCGCCGAGTCTACGCTCAGCTTCTATGGGATCGGAATTCAGCCGCCCACCGCAAGTTGGGGCGCGATGATTATCAACAATTTCCAGTTCTGGCGCACCCCCTCCGCCCCCTGGATGGTCTGGGCCCCTGGCCTGACAGTCGGTGTCCTCGTCTTTGCCTTTAACTTTGTGGGCGATGGGCTGAACGAGGCCCTGAACCCCCGCCGTAGCTGAGCATCGGAGCATCGCTTTGACCCCGCTTCTCGACGTGCGCGATCTGGAAACACGCTTTTTCACGCGGGCTGGGACTGTCCACGCGGTAAATGGCATCTCTTTCTCGGTAAACGAGGGGGAAACCGTTGGCATGGTGGGCGAATCCGGCTCGGGGAAGAGTGTCACCGCCCTGAGCCTCCTGCGCCTTATTCCCTCGCCGCCCGGCAGGATTACCAAGGGAGAAATTCTCTTCGGAGGTCGCGACCTGCGGAATGTAGACTTAGGCGCAATGCGTGCCATTCGGGGCCACGAGATCGCGATGGTTTTCCAGGATCCCATGTCGGCCTTCAACCCGATTCTGACCATTGAGCGGCAGCTCACGGAGGGTATGAGGGTTCATCTGGGCATGAGCGCCCAGCAGGCACGCAAGCGCGCGCTGGACCTCCTGGACATGGTAGGTATCGCTCACCCAGAAGCGCAGTTGTGCAGTTACCCGCACCAACTTTCCGGCGGGATGCGCCAGCGCGTGATGATCGCGATGGCGCTCAGTTGCAGCCCTAAACTGCTCATCGCCGATGAGCCAACCACCGCCCTTGATGTGACGATTCAGGCGCAGATTGTCGATCTCATTCAGCGTCTCAAGCGCGAGCTTGGCATGGCGATTCTCTGGATCACCCACGATCTCGGCGTCACAGCGGCGCTGGCGGATCGCCTATTGGTGATGTATGCGGGCCAGATAGTAGAAGAAGGCCCCCTTCGCCCGCTCTACGCGGACCCGCGCCACCCCTACACGATTGGCCTCCTGCAATCCATTCCCCGGCTGGACCGGGGCCGCCAGGACAAGCTAAATCCCATCGAGGGTGCCCCGCCGGACCTGGTGACCTACCCGGTCGGCTGCCCCTTCACGCCGCGCTGCCCCTTTGCGATCCCTCAGTGCCACACGGAGGATCCGCCGCTCATGGAGGTGGGGATGGGACAGGCGGCAGCGTGCTGGGTGCGACCACATGGCGGCGAGCTTCTGCGCCCCCAGTCCATTCAAACAGTTGAAATTCCTTCTCAGGGAAGTTGAGCAACGATGTCTGAACCGCCACAGTCGCCAACCACGAAGCCTCTCATTCGCGTCGAGGAGCTTCGTGTCCACTTCCCCATCACGGACGGTATTCTCTTTTCCCGTCAGGTGGGTGCTGTCAAGGCCGTCGATGGCCTCACCTTTCAGATGGAGCATGGGGAAACCCTGGGGCTGGTGGGGGAGTCGGGCTGCGGCAAGAGCACCACGGGCCGCGCGCTCCTTCAACTCCTGCGCCCTACCTCGGGCAAAGTCTACTTTCAGGGAAAAGATCTGACCCAGCTCAAGGGGGAAGCACTCCGCCGCACCCGCAGCGAGATGCAGATGATCTTTCAGGACCCCTATGCCTCGCTCAACCCACGCATGACCGTGGGTAAGATTCTGAGCGAGCCACTGCTCGTGCATGGCATAGCCAAGGGTAAGGCCGCGCAGGAGCGCGTGGAGGAACTGCTGGAGATCGTCGGGTTGGATGGCTACTTCATTGATCGCTATCCGCACGAATTCTCCGGGGGGCAGCGCCAACGCATCGGCATCGCCCGGGCCCTGGCGGTAAACCCCGATTTTATCGTCTGCGACGAGCCAATCTCCGCCCTGGATGTCTCTATTCAGGCGCAGATTATCAACCTGCTGGAAGAGCTACAGACTCGCTTCCGCCTCACCTACCTATTTATTGCCCATGATCTCTCCGTGGTACGCCACATCTCGGACCGTGTCGCCGTGATGTACCTGGGCAAAATCGTCGAGTTGGCCCCGCGCGAGCGGCTCTACACCACCCCGCTCCATCCCTACACCCAGGCCCTTCTCTCCGCCGTCCCCATCCCCGACCCGGTATTGGAGAGCACGCGCGAGCGCATCCTGCTCACGGGCGAGCTTCCCAGCCCCGCCAACCCGCCACCGGGGTGCAACTTCCACACGCGCTGCCCCTTTGTCATGGACATCTGCCGCGTGGACGAGCCCGCCTTTCTTGAGGTATTTCCCGGCCACCACGTGGGCTGCCACCTCGGCACCCCACCCCAGTCC
>JACCSL010000906.1 GCA_013812995.1 Ardenticatenales bacterium
TTTGTAGCCAGTCCTTAACGAATTGCCAACGGCAAAAAGAGCCGCTGCGTCGTCCCTGTCTGTGTGGGCTGGCTGGTTGCGGTTGGCGTATGGGTCGCCGTTTCTGTTGCTGTTGTTGTCGCCGTTGCTGTTACCGTTGCACTTTGTGTCCCCGTCACGGTTCTTGTTGGGGTGTGCGTGGTTGATGCCGTGGCGGTGGGACTGAGTGTCCCCGTTGCCGTTGCTGTGGTCGTCGCCGTGTTGGTCGGGCTCTGCGTTGCGGTAGGCGTACGCGTCGCAGTAGCAGTGTGGGTGGCGGTGGGTGTGTGAGTGGGCGTGGGTGTTGGCACAGCCCCTGGGATCGTCCAGCCAATATCCTCGAATATACCCCGCGTGATAGCACCTGTGTCATGGATTGCCTCGGCCATCCCCAGACTTGGCGTCATCAGGGAGTTTGTATCGCCCGCGATGAAGGTATCTTCATCCAGGTGGGCGTAGCTGGAGCCGGGCTCAAAGGGATTGGGGGCATACAGCCTGGGGGCTGTTCCACCGTTGGCTGCCATCGCATTGCTACCATCGAAGAAAAGGTCTCCGCCCTGCAACTCGATACCAAGGTCTGTGGAGGGGCTCGTAATAGTCAGCAGTCGGATCCCTTGCCCATTAAGGGCAAATTGGTCATAGATAACGGGAGCCCCACTAAGACCCCAGCTTCCCTGTCCACCGGACACCTGCATCGATCCCACAAAGCCCAGTCCATGCCCCAACTCATGGAGGACTACACTGGCAAAGTCAATCTTGTTGTTGGGGGTCTGGCCGTCTGTCCCGAAATACCAGGCGGCCTGTGTCGAATTGAACTGCGCTATGATATCCGGATTGGAGGGTAGGGTGTCATTCCCTCGGATGGCGTTTACCAGGGCGACAGGATACCAGGTGTTTGCCTGGATACCGGAGGGTGGGCTACCACCAAAATTGACGAGCCGTGGACCTGCTGAGCCTAGGATGGTGGGACTGCCGAGATCCTCCCACGAGGCTGTAACACTGATGGGAACCGAGGAGGTGAGTTGCGTCTCCCAGATACCTTTGGCATAGGTGAACGCTGTTCTGGCGTCCTCGGGCCAGTCTCCGCTAAAGGCAACATTGATGGTGGCGCTCTTGGGAGCATAGCGGGTGCGTTGGGGAGCTGTCACAGAGGTGAACTCGTTGACACCACTCGCACGTAGGGTAATCATGGGGCCCGCAGCCTGTCGAGGTTCCCCGGGCGACGCGGCGCGCGAGGGGAGCGAGAAAGCAATCAGCAGTAGAGCAAGAGATAAAAATGCCAAGATGGCGGGGGGGCGACGCATCCAGGGAGGTCCTTTCTGTGGTTAAACATCTGAGTCATTCTATTGTAGGATAGATTAGGTAGGCTGCCTATCCCCCACACCCTCTTTGAGGAAGGACTTATGTCTCATATCACGATTGTCGGTCTCGGTCCGGGTGAGTGGAAACAATTGACGTTGGAGGCAGTTGCTGCGTTGAATAGCCATGATGAGATATGGCTCTCGACACGCCATCACCCTCTAATAGCGGCCATGCCCGCCCACCTGTCCGTCCAGAGCTTTGATTCTCTCCATGAGGCTTTTGAGGATTCCTTGGTTCTTGTGCAGCGCATCGCCACGGAAGTCCTACGCCTGGGCAAACGCGAGCAGGGTGTGCTCTATGGGGTTCCCGGTCACCCGTGGGTGGGCGAGAGGTCTGTGCGTGCTATCGTCGCACGCGCACGGGAAGAGCACCTTCCGATTCGCTTTATTGAGGGCATAAGTCTCATTGGTCCCGTCCTTTCTGCTGTGGAGCATGATGCCCTGGCTGGGCTTCAGGTGGCAGAGGCTATCCTGCTCGCCGGGCGCTATTATCCGCCCGTAGATGCGGATCGCCCGCTACTCGTCGCGCAGCTCCACAGCCGCATGGTCGCGGCTGAGGTCAAGAGCGTCCTACTGGAACTCTATTCCGACGATCACCCCGTCACGCTGCTCCATGCGAGCGGTACCACCCAGGCCCGTACCCTGATCCTGCCTCTCTACGATCTGGATCAACATAGCGACTTCTCGGAAATGACCGCCTTGTGGGTACCACCCCTGCCCTATGCCACCTCGTTGCCTCACTTCCAGAACATCGTAGCACACCTGCGCGCCCCCGAGGGATGCCCCTGGGATCGGGAGCAGGATCACATCTCCCTGCGCCCTTTTGACCTGGAGGAAGCGTATGAGGTGGCGGAAGCGATTGATCGTGGCGTGCCAGGCGACCTGCGGGATGAATTGGGTGACCAACTACTGATGATTCTGATGCACGCCCAGATTGCACATGAGGCGGGCGACTTCAACATGGGGGATGTTATTACCCGTATTTCGGAGAAGATGGTGCGTCGCCATCCGCACGTCTTTGCCAGCACGGAAGTGGCGGACGCCGACGAGGTGCTTCGCAACTGGGAAGCCATCAAGGCAGAGGAAAAAACGGAAAAGGGCGAGCCGCCTGAGCAGGGGCCATTCGATGATATCCCCTTGGCGATGCCTGCCCTGCTCCGTGCTGGCAAGGTGGCTCGAAAGGTCGTCAAGCAGGGAGGCGAGATCCCTCAGCCGACGGCGAGTTTTGCTGCCTGGCTGGATGCTCCCAGCCAGGAAACCCTGGGCGACTTGCTGCTGGCCTTGGCAACCCATGCTGCCCGGCAGAAACAGGACCCCGAAGATCTGTTGCGCCGTGCAACCACCCGACTGATCGCTCAACAAACCAAAAGCGCCCCGGATTAGGGGGCGCTTCGATGGTTAACGTCTCAAGTTAGGATACTTTGCGACGACCTCGGGGACGTTCATGGCCGTTGCCATTGCCATTCGTCAGCATCTCCAGTTCCACCACCTCTTCCTGGACGGGGGCGGAGTAGCGCGCCATCAGCCTCTCGTACAGATCGTCGATCTGCGTGGGGGTGAGTCGCTCCAGGTCGCTGGTGCCATGATAGTGGCGGGCGGCAGTTGTCACCTCAGACAGACCGAGGCCGAACGCTTCGGCTTTGGCCAGCAGTTCCTCAAGGGTGGGAAGGCTCGGATCCTCGTTGAGGACAACCTCTTCCAACACCTCGGGCACCACTTCCACCCGCTCCGGCTGCGGTCCCTCGCCGAGGCGATTCAAGAAATCAGAGAAAGTAGGATCCTTCATTTCCAGGCCGATGGGGAAATCGGCGCTGTTTGTCTTGATCACACGCGCCACACGGACCTGTTTGAACCCCTCGATCCGCACGGCCAGCTCGACCATCACATCCACAAAGTATTCGAGCCCGCCGCTCGTCATGGGGAGCACCTGGCCCATCTCGTTCTCCTCGCGCTCCTCCTTGCCC
>JACCSL010000909.1 GCA_013812995.1 Ardenticatenales bacterium
GGGGTAAACAAGTGGTACGGAGACTTTCACGCGCTGCGCGATGTGAGTTTGCAGGTGCGCAAGGGCGAGGTGATCGTGATCTTCGGGCCGTCGGGGAGTGGCAAGAGTACTTTCATCCGTACCATCAACCGGCTGGAGGAGCATCAGAGCGGCAGTATCATTGTGGATGGCATCGAGATGAGCCGCGACATTCGCAATATCGAGGCGATTCGCCGCGAGACGGGAATGGTTTTTCAGCAGTTCAACCTCTTCCCCCATCTGACCGTCATACAGAACATCACGCTGGCCCCCATCTGGGTTCGTAAGCAGAGCCGCAGGGAGGCAGAGCGCCACGCGCTGGAGTTGCTGGAGCGAGTAGGAATCAGCGAGCAGGCAATGAAATTTCCCGGTCAACTCTCCGGCGGGCAGCAGCAGCGCGTCGCCATTGCCCGCGCCCTGGCGATGGAGCCTCGTATCATGCTCTTCGATGAGCCCACCTCCGCCCTGGACCCCGAGATGATCAAGGAAGTGCTGGATGTGATGAAGGGGCTGGCAGCTACGGGCATCACGATGCTCTGCGTCACGCACGAGATGGGCTTCGCGCGCGAGGTGGCCGACCGCATGGTTTTCATGGATCAGGGGCAGGTGGTGGAGATCGGCACGCCAGAGCAGATTTTCAAGGCCCCGCAGCACGAGCGAACCAAGCTGTTCCTCAGTCAGATTCTCTCCCACTGAGCAAAACAAAAAGAGACGCGGTGGGTACGCACCGCGTCTCTTCAGGGGATTGGGTTAGCTCGCCAGCCGCTGGCTCAGGCAAGGCGATGCGGCGGTGGCGGTCACGAACAGTTCCAGGATGGACACCCGCCGCGCGGCCTGCTGGAAGGCGCGACGCGCCTCCTTCTGCGTCGGGTACGACGAGCCATGCTTGAGCAGGAACTCACCGAAACGAACCTCGTTCCGGTATACCTCCGCCGAGGGCATTGTCAGGTCGAGAGCGGGAGCGCGCAGGGGTGACGCGGGGCTGATGCGTGTGAGCACGCGCCGGGTTCCTGCCTCCAGGCAGGTGGGGCAGGCCACACCGAGGTGCTCCCCTGCCTCATCGAAGATGTCCGCCAGGGCGGCCTCTCCGCCGAAGCGCTCCCCGCAAAACGCACAATTCCAGTTGGTGATGATGGTGGTAGGTGCAACCTGAACAGTGATTCTCATGGCCTTGGCTCTCCCTAAAATGGCTTAACCGTCTTGCTTCTAGAGAGTTTCACTATACAGGAAAGCTGCGACAGAAACCGTCGCGGAAGGGATGTTTTCAGCGCGCTTCCCAGACGGATTCACCCTGCAAGATGCGCTTAATCTGCTCGGGGAAACACTCGGAATTGATCGGCTTGCCGATGAAGCCATCAAAGCCTGCCTGACGGGCTCTTTCGATGTCGGCGGGGCTGATGTGGCCGGTGACGGCCACGACCCGTGTCGTCGTCAGGCGGGGGTGAACACGAATTCGTTGCAGGACCCCGTATCCGTTCTCGCCCGGAATCTCGATATCAAGCAGGATGAGGTCAGGGGAGAGGGTGGGTCTGGTTTCGAGTAGCCTGAACAGAGCGTAGCCTGTCATCGCGCTATCCACATAGTAGACCCCAACGTCGTTGTGCAACAACTCCATCACGACGAACATATTATCCATGTTGTCCTCTACCACGAGAACGGTGGCCTGGCGAGCCTCGGTCATGGGGAACTCTCTTTCTGAGATGGCGTGCATAGGTAAGATCGAGAAGTCAATGATGGTGGAGCATGGGCAACCCTATTGCGCCTCCCAAATAGCCTCGCCCTGCAAGATGCGCTTAATCTGCTCGGGGAAACGCTCGAAATTGATCGGCTTGCCGATGAAGCCATCAAAGCCCGCCTGGGTGGCTCTCTCAACGTCCTGCGGCATGACATTGGCCGTGATTGCCACCACCCGCGTCGTCGTGAGACGCGGGTGCTGACGGATACGCTTCAAGACGGTGTATCCATCCTCGCCGGGAATCTGGATATCGAGCAGGATGAGGTGTGGGGTGAGGTTGGGTTTGTTGTCAAGCATCTTGAAGAGTTCGTAACCCGTGACCGTGCTATCGACGAAATACACCCCTACCTCATGGTGCAACAGCTCCACCACGACGAACATATTATCCATATTGTCCTCTACCACGAGGACGCTGGCCTCTTGAACCTCGGTCATTAAAAGTTCCCTTTCTGGAGGAGTACGCGCACGAGCGCCGGAAAGTCAACGATAGGGAAAGATGCCTTCTGGAAGTAGCCCTGGGTATGCTCCGTCAACCAGGCCCGCTCCTCCGAATTCAGATCTTTGGCGGTGATGACCAGCACAGGGATGTGTTCCCACTCCGGGCGCTTGTTCATCTGTCGCAAGAACTCAAAGCCATCCACCCGTGGCATCATCAGGTCCAACACGATCAGTGCCGGCACATTCTCCTCCAGGCGTGCCAGGGCCTGCTCCCCATCATTGGCTTCGGTGATCTGCCACCCACTCTGTTCCAAAATAGAGCGCACCACCAGGCGCGCATCCGGGTCATCGTCCACAACCAGGACACTCGCCGGTGAGGTCGCCACCTGTTGGACCTGTAACAGGAGCGTATCGTGGTCTACGGGCTTCATCAGCCACCCCTGTACCCCATTCAACACGCCGATGTGGGCGGTGTCCTGGTCTACAATGGAGCATACCACGATGGGAATCGTTGCCAACTCAGGGTCGGCGCGCAGCAGCCGCAGCACTGCCCAGCCATCAAGGTGCGGCATCTGAATATCCAGGAGCACCACCTGGGGCCGCACCTGTCGCACGACCTCGTAGGCGGTTCGGCTATCCATGACCCCATGAACCCGCCAGCCCGCGCTCTGCAATGTATGCCCAAGGATTGCCTGAGCATCCGGGTCATCGTCGATCACGACCACCTGCCCTCCAGCCTTGAAGCCTCCATCCTCCAGGATCATCAGAGGTGTCTCTGGCTTGCCAGATTTGCTCTCCGCCATTTTGGGCAGGGTGAAGGTGAAGGTCGAACCGACGTCCACCGTGCTCTCTACCCTCAGCGTCCCCCCATGCATCTCGATGAGCCGCTTGCAGATGGGCAAGCCCAACCCGGTGCCCTGGTACTCCCGGTTCAAATTGCTATCGACCTGCCGAAATTCCTCGAAGACCAGCGCCTGATCCTCCGGGGCAATCCCGATCCCGGTGTCCTGCACGCTGACGACCAACATCTCATCCTGCTCTGCCGTGCGCACCGTCACGGTTCCCCCCTCGGTGGTGAATTTCGCCGCGTTCGACAGCAGATTCAGCATTACCTGTCTCACGCGTGTCTGGTCGGCCCAGACAGGCGGGAGCCCGTCAGGCGGCACTTCCAGCGTGAGTTGAATCCCCTTGTCCTTGGTCAGCCCGATCGCCGTACTCATCACCCCCTCGAGCAGGGGTTGGAGATGCACCTCTTTTTGCACCAACTCCATCTTCCCTGCCTCAATCTTGGACAGGTCCAGAATATCGTTGATCAGCCCCAGCAGGTGCTCCCCGTTGGTCAGGATGCGTTGCAGGAGGGTTTCCTGGCGCTCGTTCAGGTCGCCAAACGTGCGACGAAGCAGAAATTTCGAGAAGTTGATAATCGCGTTGAGGGGTGTTCGCAGCTCGTGCGACATATTGGCCAGGAAGCGGCTCTTGAGCTGGTTGGCCTCCTCGGCCCCCTCCTTGGCCACTCGCAGGGCCTCTTCGGCTCGCTCGCGCTCGATCGCACGACCCAACTGGGTGCCCAGGTCGGCCATGAGCTCCAGAAGGGAGTCATCGGGCTCGGTAAGGACGCGGTCAAGGAAGAACTCCAGAACCGCCGCGACTTCCTGCTCGACCAGCACCGGGAAGGCAAAGGCGGTTCTGACGGGAAGGGACGATAGCAGGGCCGCGCGTGGAAAATTGCTGTCTCTTTGGATGTCTACGATCCAGGCAGGCTTCCCCGTTTCGAGAACACGCCCTGGCAGCCCAACGCCCGACTTGAAGGAGGTCGCCTCCGTGGCCTCGCGGAACGCCTGATACCGTTCAGGGTCATCCAGGTGCCACAGTTTGGTGGGAATCAGCTCCCCCGAGGGGTGAGGATTCGGTAGGTAGACATGCCCCACCGGCCAGCCGGTGTGCGCACAAACCGCATCAAGGGCCATCTGGAGTGCCTGGGTCACGGTGGGGCTGCTATTCGCGGCCTGCGTGACGGTCTGGAGCAAGCGCAGGGCCGAGGTACGCTCATCCACGCGCCGCTCCAGGTTGCGGCTGTGCTGGGTGAGCTCCTCTGCCATCTGTTTGAAAGAGAGACTCAATGCTCGGATCTCATCCTGCCCCACAACCTCCAGGGGCCGCTCGCGATCCCCTGCCGCGATGGCATGCGCGGTCTCCGTCAGGTAGATGACGGGCTGGGAGATGGAGCGCGCCACCAGCAGCGCCAGGAAGATGACCGTGAGGAGAGTGCCCCCGCTCAGCAGCAGAACCACCGAGCGTTGGCGCGCAATCGGGGCAAACGCTTCCGGCGAATCGATCTTGACGACCATGCCCCATCGCAGGGAGGGCAGGTACCGCCACACCGCTACCGTCTCCTGGCCTCGGTAATCGACAGCGGCTCCATATCCCCGGCTACCCTGTACGGCGTTCTGGAGCGGCTGCTCCGTGGCGCTGTTGAGAGGAATCTTCAAGCGGAAGGCCGCCTCCGGATTATGCCGCACCGGCGTCACAAAGACGGCCTCGCCATTGACCTCGGTGCCAACGATCGTCTCGCCGCTCTCGCCCAGGCTGGTATAACTGTTGACGATGTTATAGATTTCCCGATTACTCATCTGGAGCACGACGGCCCCAATCACGATCCCCTCCTGTAGCACCGGAGCCGCGATAAAAGCGGCGGGGGCCTGGGCAGATTCGTCGAATTCGAAATCGGAAATCTCCGTTGCCAGCAAGGTCCGGGCGTTGTCGAAGACGCGCGCCAGCTCGGTATCCTTCTGGGGGGCCACATAGTAATTTTGCCCCAGGGCGTGCCCCTCCTTGACCGTCAGGATCAGGTCACCGGCGGCGGAGAAGAGGAGCAGGTTGTCATAGCCGGATTCTTGAATGTAGGACTCCAGGAACGGTTGGAGATCCTCCTTGATGACTTGATAGCCAGGGGAATCAATCCCATCGGTCGCGTAGATCTCTTGAAGCGACTCCAGGGATTCCACGATGGTCGGCATCTGGGCGAGGGAGGTGACGTTGCGGCGGCGCTCGCGCGCGTAGGTCTCGATCTGGTTGGCCTTGCTATCGGCAATCGCTACCAGATTGTTCGTGACCTGTTGCTGGAGGGAATTCACGGAGATGAGGTAGGTCAGAGCGGTTACCAGGAACAAGGGGACAAGGGCAATGATGAGAAACCAGCCAAGGAGCCTGGTAGCAATCGAAGTTTTTTGAGGGAGAAGGCCATCAAGCATCAGCGTGCATCCTTCTTTAAGGGTGTTGATTGTTGCGTAGTGTTATTGACCTGGGTTGGCCCAGTTACCCCCCCACCCTTGGTAGAGGTCATCCAGGAAAGCGGTCCATTCTGCCTCCGAGCGATACCTCGGGAAGGGAATGGGGCGGATGGGCTGCTCCGAACTCCAGACGACGTCAAACTGACCGTCCTCTCGGATTCTGCCGATGCGCACGACCTTCCAGGTGTGCTGGGTATCGGGGTCGATGTAGACGATCCCCTCGGGCGCGTTGAAGCTCTGATTTTTGATCGCCTTTCGGATGGCCTCTGTGTTATCCGTCCCCGCCTCTTCCACCGCCTGAGCCCAGAGATAGACACCAAAGTAGCCCGCCTCGATGGGATCATCGGTCACACGCTCGCTGCCATAGCTCCTCTGGAACGCGGCAACAAACCGATCGTTGTTGTCTCGCTCGATGGCTTGAAAGTAGTTCCACGCGGCATAATCTCCTACCATTGTACCTATCTCCATGCTACGGAGTTCATCCTCGGCGATGCTGAAGGACATAGTGGGAATTTGCTCCGGCGTGATACCCGCCGCGCGCAGCGCGCTGAAGAAGGCAACGTTGGTATCGCCGTTGATGGTATTCAGGATGACATCCGGCTTCGCGGCCATGATCTTGGCAACCACGTCCTCCACATCCGTGCTCCCCAGGAGGAGATACTCCTCACCAACAATCTCACCGTGGAGCGACGCAACCTGATCCTTGATGATGGCGTTGGCCGTTCGTGGAAAAACATAGTCCGAGCCGACAAGGAAGAAGCGAGTTCCAAGATTGTCCAGACACCACTTGACAGCGGGGATAATCTGCTGGTTGGGGGCGGCCCCCGTGTAGACGATGTTGGGGGATTGTTCCAACCCCTCGTACTGCACGGGGTAGAAGAGGAGGTGGTTGTACTGCTCAAAAACCGGCTTGACCGTCTTGCGACAGGCGGAGGTCCAGCACCCGAAGACCGTGCTTACTTCCTCCTCGGTAATCAGCCGCTCCGCCTCCTGAGCGAAGGTAGGCCAGTCCGAGCGCCCATCGACAACAACATACTCAATCGGACGTCCCAGTACCCCGCCATTCTGATTGATCTCTTCGATAGCGAGGATGGTCGCGTCAACAACGGACCTCTCGCTGATGGCCATCGTACCGGAGAGGGAGTGCAGAATACCAACCTTGATAGGAGGTTTGGAAGAGGTAAAGCGATTGACGAGGAGAGGGACGGTCACAAGCACAACAGCGGCGAGCAGAAACCATATCCACTTTTTGTCTGGTTGCATGACTCTTCCTTGAGAATGTGGTCAGATGGCTTGCTATATGAGAGCCATCATGGTGTGGTGGCGAGCGCACCGTAACGCAAGGGTTCAACGGTAGAACTCAAGCGGAAGATGTTAAGCGGGGATGGACCGATCTCAAGGAAAGGTGCGCCTTGAGAGTGGTCAGGAGGCAATTGTATTCTTGGGCGTGAAAGGGTGTCTATGGACATATTGCACAGACTTTTAGCAATGTTGTTTGTGCAATATGCCCAAACTGTTACCTTTTTGTAGCAGGCAGGGCTGAGATTTGGTCATGGGAACTCTCCTCACAAGGAACAAGGACCAGCGGTAGTCCTCAGTGTCGGGCCAGCTGGGCCATCTGCCGGGCAGTCTCGTCGGTAAGCTGGATGCTTATCTGTTTCACGAGATCTCACTCCTACAAGCAGGGTTTGGAGCGCACCATCGCATAATACACGATTATCGTGTGTTGCCAAGAGTTTAAAGGGAGAATCTATGAGTCAATCCAGGGGGCTGGTTTTGGTGCGCCCTACCCTTGCGCTTCAAATAGAGTATCGGAAGATGGTGGAGGAGTTTATCGCGGTAGGCGAGGGGTATCCGTGGAACAACGTCGACCTGGCCCGTGAGGACTTTGCGGCATTCGTGCGGGAACTGGCGGAGGAGGCGGAGGGCATCAACCTGCCGCCAGGGGTGCCAGCCCAACAAACCTATTGTGGGGTGCTGGAGGATGGGACGGTCGTCGGCGAGATTCGCTTTCGTCCCTCTCTCTCCCCACCCTATGAGCCGCACAAGGGCCATATTGGCTACAATATCCGCCCCTCGGCGCAGGGCAAGGGATACGCCACGCGGCAACTGGCGCTGCTGCTGGACGAGGCGCGGCGGCTTGGCCTGCCTGGGGTGCTATTGACCATCGAAGGGAACAATCCCGCGTCGGTCCGGGTCATCGAGAAGAACGAGGGGTGTTTCTCTCACCAGGTGGTTGACGAGCGCGGGGATGTTGTTTCCTGCTACTGGATAGACTTAGACAAAGTAGACGACTCAGGCGAACAGTAGCAACCGTGAGTCCCCCAGCGCGGCGGCCTCGTGGCGGGCCAGGGCTTCCTCCCAACTCAGCGCGGCGTCAGCGATACCGATGGCGGCGAGTAGGGCAAAGTGAAAGTCCAGGGGATGCTGCGTGGCCGAGCGGGGTAGGACGAGGCTGCCATCGCCTAGAGCAGCAAAGAGCTCGGGGTCGGTTGGCTCGAACTCGATGCCTTCCGTCGAGAAGGCCAATTGCTCTACGTGCTCATTGCTCCGGAAATAGTGGACATCCAGCCCCTCCCCCTGGTAGATACGATAGCCGATGACCCAGGTGCCCTGCTCCCGCGCAATGAAACTCGCCTGGCGATTGAAGCCGAGGCCGCGCACGGTTTTCTCTGGAAAATACGCTGTCACCCAGGCCCCCTGCTTCGCCAGGAGCGCGCCGGGCGTGCCAGCCTCTCCCTGCACCAGGTAGTGCTCGCGCACCGCCCTCTCTGCTGCGTCCAGTTCCATCTCGTGAAAGTGCAGGGCGTAGTAGTCGAGGAAGGGAATGGTTGGCTCGCTCCACTTTGGCACGCTCGGGGTAGGGGGAACTGGGGCGGCTTTCGCTTCTTTCTTTCCGAAACTGAATAATTTTTTGAGCATCCTATTCGCTTTCCTTTGCTTTACCGTGTAATGGTTTGACTATTAACATGCCCACAACATTGTAAGATTTACGCTTGGGGTTCACAATGGACTCCGAGCGTTTTGGAACTTGTACACTTGGCAACCAAGGAGGTATCCCTGTGGACCAGCCCCTGATTCTGCCGCTCCATGCAGAGATGGCAAGGATAACCCTCGCAGCGGTGGGTGGCAAAGGGGCGAATCTGGCGCGCCTGGCGCAGGCCGGGTTCCCTGTCCCGAATGCCTTTCTGTTGACCACCCGCGCCTATCACGAGTTTGTCGCTGCCAATGCTCTGGATGCGTGGGTTCTGGCAACGGCGCAGGCAGCGGCATACGATGACCCGGCGGCATTGGAAGAGGCCTCGCAAGCAATCCGTGCTCGCTTCCAGGCAGGGGCGCTGCCGACTACGCTGGCCAAGGCGCTGCGCGTGGCCTATGCGGGGCTGGGAAGCCCGCCCGTCGCGGTGCGCTCCTCCGCCACGGCGGAGGACCTGCCGGAGATGTCGTTCGCGGGGCAGCAGGATACCTTTCTCAATATTATCGGGGAGGAAGCGCTGCTGCGGGCCGTGGTGGGCTGCTGGAGCAGTCTCTGGAC
>JACCSL010000912.1 GCA_013812995.1 Ardenticatenales bacterium
GTGCTGGAGGGAAGTGCCACGCACAAGGGTATCGAGCTGCTCAACCAGGTGAGCGCCCCCCTCATGGCCTATGGCGACGCCAACATGCTCGAAACGGTCATCCGCAACCTGCTCTCGAATGCCCTGAAGTTCACCCATTCTGGCGGCCAGGTGAGTGTCGCGGTGCGCGCCGAGCATGGCTGGCTGGAGGTGGCGGTCAGCGATACCGGCGTGGGGATGGACGAGGAAACCCGCCAGAAGCTCTTCCGGCTGGACGCCACCCACTCCACGCGCGGCACCGCCCAGGAGCGCGGCACCGGCCTGGGCCTCCTGCTCTGTCACGATATGGTCGTCCAGCACGGCGGACGGATCTGGGTCGAAAGCATCCCTGGTGAGGGCAGCACCTTCACGTTTACCATTCCCCAGAGCGCAGAACTCGTCACCCACGCCACCAACAGACAGGAGTAACCTTATGGACCAGGCAAGCCAATCTTCTATCCTGATTGTCGAAGATGACGCGGACAATCTCTTGATCACCCTGGAATTGCTCCGCCGCCACCTGGGTGCCCAGCGCTTACGTGGGCTGCCGACCGGGGATAGGCTCCTGGAGCTCATGGAGAGCGACCCGGAGTTCCAGCCAGAGCTGATCCTGTTGGACATTGATCTCCCCGGCGCAGATGGATATGAGGTGCTAGCGCAACTTCGCCGCCATCCGCACCTGGGCGCGACACGGGTGATTGCCTTTACGACGAATATCACGTCGCAGAGTGTGGCGCGGGCGCGCGCGGCAGGCTTCAACGGATTTATCGGCAAACCAATGGACCACCGCCGCTTTCCAGAGCAGGTCCAGCGGCTACTGAATGGCATAGCAGTATGGGAGGCTCGATGAGCAAGCACAGACCAATCATCCTGATTGTGGAAGACGATCCCGATAGCGCCTTTATCGCGACGCAACTCATCTCGCGGCGGGTAGAGGCGTCGTATGTCAATAGCATGGTGACGGGCTATAGTGCCTTATCCTGGATCGAGGAAAATCCGCAGTACACCCCTGATCTGATTCTGCTGGACATCCAGATTCCGGGGGAGGATGGCTATACGGTGTTGAAGCGGCTGCGCGCTCATCAGGGACTCGCGGATACCCACATCGTGGCCCTGACCGCCAATATCCTGTCGCAGAGTGTGGAGCGGACACAGCAGGCGGGGTTTGACGGCTTTATTGGTAAACCGGTGGACCCCGTACGTTTCCCCGAGCAGGTCCGCCGCCTCCTGCAAGGGGAAGCGGTGTGGGAGCCGCGATAGGGGTGTTCTGGTACCTCCTCCTCTTGGGCCTGCTAGGGGGCGACCCACCTGAAGGCGAGCGCAGTCCGTCACGCCGGGACTGCTGCTGTTCCGGCACGAGTTCGCTCACGCTCTGCACTACTGGAGCCGCGTAAAGCCTCTGCGCGGCTTCCAGAGATACGGACAGAGCTGGCCGCCTGGTTTTACGTCGCGGCGTGGGCGGCGCTTGATGGGTCTGGTTATGAGGAGCCAGATGTGCTGATGAAGATGGCGCTCGCCCTAGCGCGAAGAAATGGAATGCTGGGCGGGAGGGCAATATCAGCAATCTGCGATGCGCCCTGAAAAAAGCGAGCTGGGCTAACCTCCAGCCACTCACACACCCGGCAAAGCGTCACCAGGTCCGGCATCTCCCTACGGCTCCAGTCGGGAAAGGGTTAGTATCGGGATACGCTCCAGAACCTGACATAGGGGCTTCTATACTGCCTGAGCTAATTTAACCTCAAAATCGCCAGAACGTACTTTATTTTGAACTATGTTGCGACGTGGTAACGTAGCTCAATATGAGAAAAGAAAACGATCGTTTTCTTCGTACAATCCCATTGAGCTGTGTGCTATAGCCTGTTTTCAGGCGCTATGTCAGGTTTTGGGCCACATCCCGATACTAACCCCTCCTCATTCGGGCAAAATATCTCCGACGGACGCATCGATCCCTCCTGGTGTTTGATCACGCTCAGGTAAGTCTCTTTGCGTGCGTCTTTGTTTCAAGTTTTGCCTTCCTCCACTGTTTAGCGT
>JACCSL010000921.1 GCA_013812995.1 Ardenticatenales bacterium
TTCCAGACTTCCCGAAGGCGGGCAATGTCATCTACACCCTCATTGCGAGCAATGGCGTCGTTGATATTTCCTACCCCTTCCCGCAGCCTGTGGTGGTAAATCCCCTACCCACGGCCACACCGGAACCTGAAGAGCCCGTCATTGAGTTTTTTGATATCTCGGCGACGGAGGTGGTGGCAGGGGCAAATACCAAGATTCGTTTGAGTTGGTCGGTAACGGGCGTAACGACGGAGATTCGAATTACCAGCCCAACCATGAATGAGTTCTCGGGGTTAGAGAACCAGGGAACCCTTGATCTAGTGGTCAATGAGTCTACGTTCTTCTTCCTTACCGCCTATAATGGAGAGCTACGGGCGAGCCAAAGCCAGCAGGTCACGGCCCTTGAGCCGACGCCGACACCGACTCAAACCGCAACATCTACGCTGACGCCGACACCAACATTCACGCCCATTCCTACCAGTACCTTGACACCGACGCCAACGCTGACTCCAACGCCAACGCTGACAACAACGCCGAGCCCGACGCTGTCGCCAACCCCTATTCCCCCGCGCATCGTTTTATTCAACGCAAGGAATGGAACAGGAACGACGGCTGACAAGATAACCCTTGAGTCGGTTACTACTTCGGCTACCGGTGCAGTAGAGAGTGTTTATACGGTGATCGCAGGCTCCAACGTCGATCTGATCTGGGAAGTCGAGAACGCAAAAACGATATCGGTGGAGTGGAAGCCCTTGAGTGGAGGTGCCTTTGAACCGCTGGGCAATCGTTCCGCGACAGGTACCGAATCTCTTGTAGGACTTGCGGCTGAAGTGGAGTATCATCTTGTTGCTGTGAGTGAATTCGATGACACCGATGAAGCGACGATCAAGATCAAGCTGAATCAGACGCCGCCGCCCCCACCCGAGAACATCAGGGGTGTGATAGGGACCGACGGGATTACCCTTACCTGGCAGTATGATACAGCAGATGAAGATGATATTCTGGGCTTCCGGCTCTATCGGGCGAATATGCCCCCGGGTACGGAGTTTGTGTCAATTAACTCTACGGTCATAGACAAAACCGCGCGTACCTGGTTCGATGAACCAGGACAACTCTGCGGCAAAGCGTACTATGTGGTCGCTGTTTACAATGATGTCGTCAATAAGGAAGAAGCGGAGACTCAAGCCAGCACAAACAGTTGGTTTAGCCGCAACTGCTCCAGGTAGCTTAAACTATGGCAAAGGCAAAAATTATATCCGCCATACGCATTCTGACTGCCAGTAGCATCACGGTCTTCCTGATGCTGCTGGCTTTAAGCAGTTTGTTTGCGGCAAATACTACCGCGCTAGCTGCTCATCAGCCAGAACAACAGAACCAGGGCCAGGGGAGCGACCTCGCCCAAGCGGGGCAGGCAACGCCAACGCCTGTTGTAACGGAGGAGCCGCCGCTCTCGTCCGATAGCATTTTGGAGATGCCACGCATCGTTGACCGCACGCCTGCTCCGCCGCTTCCCTCGTGGATCCTTGAGCAGGGAGCATGGTATGACTCCTCCTCCGTCAACTCGGGGTTGGCAGTCAGTAAAACAGTAGAGACCGGCCAGCAAGCCAACGATTTTGTTTATAATGGTGATTACATCACCTATACCATTACTCTACATAATGTTGGCACCACTGGCGTTAGAGATATTCACCTGGAAGACATTCTCCCTCCGGACAAGCTGGAGGATATTGAGTGCCTTTTTGATGCAGAGTGCACCCCCATCACAGAATCTGTCACGATTAAAGACCCATTGGGCGTCGACACCGTTGTTACGGTAATACGTCGCCTCTCTTGGAGTATTGACACAATAGCACCCCAGACGACGATTAGTCGCTCGTTCAGGGCTCGTGTGACGGGCCAGGCAGATAATTCGAGTTTTGATAACCGGGCCTATGTTTTTTACTATCTTACGGGGGAGAACACCGGGCGGGTAACCAATAGCGAGCCTGTATCCACAATTGTGCGTGTGCGCGTGGCTCAGGTAGGGCAGGCCAGCGTTTCAACGGCCCCGACATGGTTCTCCAGCGACTTGGGCGGAACACTCAGCCAGGACTGGGGCGACTTTGATCAGGACGGTGACCTTGATCTGGTACTTGCTACCTCTAGCGGTGGAACCATCCTGTACAAGAACAACAGCAGCAGCCTGGAGCAATACTGGCGCAATGAAGTCCTTACCATCGATAACGAGCGATTGAGCTACGGAGTGCGCTGGGCGGACTTCGACAATGACGGGGACCTTGAATTGGTAACGGTTGGGTCTAGCAAGGATGGTACGGCAGCCACGGCTGGCATGACCTATATCTACCGCTACAACCCTGCGGCAACGACCAAGAAAGAGCGCTTCATCCAGTTAGACACCTTCGACTCGGACTATCAGATGGTCCGTGTGGAACCGGGCGACTTCAATGGAGATGGCTCCATTGATCTGGTCGTCAGCACAAACTCTATCAATGCAACCTGCCCGGTGCGGCTACACCTGAACAGCGCCGATGTGGCGGATATATTTGCGGATACCTATCAATGTGTCAGCAAAGAAGCATCAGCGAACATGAAGCCTGCTGATTATGACAATGATGGGGACCTGGACCTGGTGCTTGGCCTTTTCGAGGCACAAAACGTGGTGCTAGTGCGTAATGCAGGCGTTGATAGTAGCAATCCGCTCTCCACCACCCTCGGCTCCTTTGTCGTTGATTCGTCCATGCTCTTTCTACCCTATGATTTCGCATGGGGCGATTACAACAAGGATGGGTATCTGGACCTTGCCGCAGGCTATCCTCTTCAGAGAGAGGTACGGGTCTACCAGAATATAGCAGACGGTGGTAGAGCCTTTAGCGATGCGATGGAATTCCGGACCACCCTGTTCCGTACCCCTCTGGCCCTTGACTGGGGTGACTTTGATGGCGATGGGTCTCTTGAACTAGCGGTGGCTGATTCTCCACCGCAGATTCGAGAGTTCGGGAAAAATCCCAATACAGGAAGAGATGAATTTCTCGCGACCTCCATTGTTATTCCCGATGCGGTTGTCAAGAGTGGCCACCAGCTCTGGAGCCTACGCGCCATCGACTATGACAATGATGGGGACATGGACCTTTCGATCACCGACCGCGATGGTCCCAGCATGATGCTAACCGGCTTTGTTCCGGCGCTCTCGACCAAGGCCCAGACAGTGGGGGCCAAGGGCCAATCCAGCGCAAGCAGCGTGGCATGGGGCGATGCTGATAGCGATGGTGACTACGATCTGCTGTTCGGTGCCGCTAGTGTGGAACAGGGTGCTTTCGGTAGCACGCTCTACTATAATGAAGAAGGTAAATTCTCGAACGATAATAACGATGAGTATAGCGGGTTTGGTCCCCATAGCGTCGCGTTCGGTAATGTTGACAGCGATAGCGCAGGGGATCTCGATGTGGCAATCGGTACCATCGCCCAGGCGCAGGTATACCAAGGAGGGGAGTTCTTTGATAGCTGGACCTCTGAGGATAGTTTTGAGACGCGCAGCGTGGCATGGGGGGATGCCGATGACGATGGATTCCTCGATCTGCTCCTCGGCAACAACGGCTCCGTTGTGCTCTATCTCAACCAAAAGCTAGCAACGCCTCCCTCCTTGCTGACCACACCTTCCTGGAGCGACTTCCACCAGAAGAGCACTCGCAGCGTCGCCTGGGGCGACTTCAACCTGGATGGATACCTGGACTTTGCGATGGGGAACACGGCTACCACGAGCAATCGCGTGGCCGTAGAAGTCTATCTCAACAATCAGAATGCCACCTTTACCCAGGTGTGGAGCTATTCGGGCGTAGCCAGTGAGTCGCCCATTGATGCGCGCAGTGTGGCGTGGGGTGACTATGATGGCGATGGGGATCTGGATTTGGCGGTAGGCACTTACAATAATGCCAACCTGATCTTCGAGAACTATAACAGCGCAACAACCCCCCCCGCCATCGAAGTTTCGCTCAGCGCGAGCCCCGTGTGGGCATCTTCTGAGCGTTATCCTACCACCAGCCTAGCCTGGGGGGATTGGGACAACGATGGGGATCTCGACCTCGCGGTTGGAAACTATACCGCACAGACAACTGCGCGAATATTCAATCAGGTCTATGCCAATCTTGGTAGTAAGCCTGGTTCCCCACGTTTAGAGTGGGTATGGACCGCTGCGCAGGCCCAGCGAACCAGTGGCATTGCCTGGGGTGATATCGATGGAGACGGCGATCTGGATCTGGCCTACAGCCAGGACTCCAAGGAGGCCCAGAGCGGATACTACTTGAACAGTTATGTCTCGCCCTCTCACCATGAAGCCCTATATGCCAGCACGATGCCCTACGCCAACAACCCCTCGTATGTGACATTGGGACGACCAGGCAGCACCGACCGGGCGTACTTCTATTCTTCCCCGGAGATCTTGTCCGGACATACAGACCCAATCATCACGATTACCTATAAGGTATATGACCCGGATGGATCGCGTAGTTCCGCTGTGGCAGATGCCATGGGGGATAATCTCGTTACAACGTTCTATGAATACTCGCTGGATGGTGGTGGAATGTGGGAAACGGCAAGCCCTGCGCTTTCCTCCGGGCAGCCTCTCACGGAAACCAGCCGCCTGGGCCAAGAGGGTGTCTTCCTCTGGGATGCCCAGGAAGATGCGGCCATCAGCGATAATGCGCGTTTCCGAATTCGGGTGGTACACGAG
>JACCSL010000828.1 GCA_013812995.1 Ardenticatenales bacterium
CCCGCGCCGGGTGGCACGGCATCAGCGCCTCCCCCGTCGCATCTAAGACAAAGACTCGTTGCATGAAAATGTCTCCTTACGGGACTCGGCTTGCGCCGGTAACGGTCCCCTCGCCAAAGTTATCCAGACTTGTTGTGTCCGCCGCACTGGCTTCTACCCCGTATGCCTGTTTAACGACGGACGATAGTGCCTGGGGCTGGGGCAAGGCACCCCAGGGTATCGTGACCTGGATAACGTAGCCCTCAAGAGGCTTAGGCATGGTCAACGTCAGGGCTTGCTTCCGCAAGCCCCCGAGTTCTACTCGGGGGTCGTTGACGGGATTTCCTTGCTCGGGGAAGGGGAGGTGGAGAAAAGTATAGTTCCAAAGCAGGTCGAGTGAAACTTGAAATAGGCGCTCACGGTGCCGCTGGTACGAGCACGGCATCACTGAGGGTTGCCCAATGGAGCGGTAGAGTCTGCTGCATGTGCGCGACGGCGGTGTGCCAGTTGTGCCCACCGCTCAGCACGGGCGTGACGCGATTTTGTACCCCGTTCACTTCCAACAGTTCCACAAAATGCTGCCCTCGGTAGAAGTTCGAATCGTTCGGCTCGGCGGCCTCCGGGCCATACTGGATAAACCAGTCGATGCTCTGAATCATCCCCGGATCGCTGCGGCAGACAATGGTGGGGGAATTGTTGGCCGAGGTGTGCTCGATGTCGCGCGGCTTGCCGAAGGCCGCATCGAAGAGCGAGGCCTCGAAGATGCTACCCGGCTCCTCGGCCACGCGGCAATCGTCGTCCGTGAAGAAGTAGAGCCCATCGAAGGCGCTCACCGAGCCAAACATCTCCGGGTACTGGAGCGCGATCTTCGTGCTCATAAAGCCGCCCAGGGAGAAGCCCGCCACACCCCGCGCCCCGCCCTGCGGGAGTGTGCGGTAATGGCTATCCACGTAGGGAATCAGCTCCTCGATAAAATACGTCTCGAAGCGCCCCGTTCCCACGCCCGGATGACCCTCCGCCAGCTCCGGGGCCACAAAATCCGTCAGCACCCCTGGCACCGCGCCATCATCGCTGCCAATGCCAGGGAAAACCAGAACCATCGGCCCCACCTGACCAGCGTCTAGCAGCTCCTCGTACGCGTCCAGCAGCGTGAAGCCCTGGAGCGACTCATCCTGCTCCGGGTTCAACCACTCCTGCTCCTGGCCGCGAAAGAAATAGAGCGAGGGAACGGGCTCCTCGGACTCCTCGTAGCCGGGCGGCGTGTAGACATAGAATGTCTTCGCCACGCCCAGCACTGTGCTCTCCAGAACGATGGCTTCCACGCGCGGGTCCGGCACATCCGGTGCGGTTGCGGGCTTTGGCGTTGCTGGTTGCATCGCCATTGGGCTTGGTACAACCGTGGGCAAAGTCGCAGTTTCATTGCTGTTCTGACAACCTACCATGCTCACAAGAAGGGTTATCAGGAAAAGCAGGGTGCCTATTATGGAAGTTCGATGCTTCATTGATTTGTTCTCTCTAGAAGAATAACAGAAGAATAGAGCGGCGGATGATAGCACAGAGCGGAAAAATCCGGGGAGGGGGATTGTCATCTACGGGCGAAGCCTCTATCTTTACCTGACACAGCGGACAATTCAGCGAGAGAGCAATGATCGAGATTCCCGAGGAGTTTTTGGAGCAGGTCGAGCGCGGCAATGCGCTGCTTTGTGTGGGTGAACACCATGACCCCCCTCGCTGACCTCGCCGAGCACCTGGCGGAGCAGCGGCTGGCGCTGTTTGTGGGCGCGGATATGGCGCAGCGTTTCACGGGTCTGCCGAGTCGAGCGGATGTGGCGGGTGCTCTGGCGCGGCGCAAGGGGCTGAGTGAGTCGCTCTCTCTGGCGGCGGTCGCGCAGCGGGTGATGGAACAGGGCAATCGCTGGGAGTTCACCGAGTTCCTGAAGCGCCAATGGGAAACCACGGGCAAAAGCCCGCAACGCTTCCACGAGCTGCTGGTGCGCCTTCCGGTTCCCATCCTCGTCACCACGGCCTACGATGACCTGCTGCGCCGCGCCTTCGAGCAGGCCGGGGAGCCCCTGAATGTCCTCGTGCAGGACAATGATGTGCCCTTTGTCCAGGCCAGGCGGCGCACCCTACTCCGCCTCTACGGCGACCTGGCGCAGCCCGACACACTGATTGTTACCGAGGATGACCACTATCACCTGGGCAATAAGCGCCTGAAGGAGAACCTGCTGGACCGGGTGAGCGTCATTCTGCGCGAGAATGTGGTGCTTTTCGTCGGCTACAACCTGGTGGACCCGGATTTTCTCCTCTTCTGGAACGAGGCACTGGCTCGCATGGCGGGCTATAGCCTTGGAGGCTATGCGCTCTGGCCGGGGCTGCCGGAGAGCGAGCAGCGTGTATGGAAGGGTCGTCACATCAAGGTCATCGACGAGGAGCCGTTGCCCTTCCTGGAAAAGCTCCTGGCAACTACGGGGCAGGGCGCGGCGACAATCTCCTCCCAGTCACCTATTGTTCAAAGGCTGGATGCTACCAATAAAGAGCAACCAAGTCCCCCTTCCCCTTCCCGCTCTCTGCCCAAAGGAGAAACTTCTGTGAGCCTGAATCCCGATTTGCTTGGCCGCCTGCGTGAGACCTTGTTGAGATGCGGCCCCTTTGATGATTTCCCCGCGCTGAGAGATCTCTTTGTCGATCCTCGCATTCGTCCCTGGCGCGATCGGCTTCGCGAGAGTTCCGCGCCTCACACGCGCGTCAATGGCCTCATTGCGGATTTGCAAGACCAGGCAAACACCCAGGGAGAAAATGCCCTCGTGCTCTTCCTGCTGGTTCTCATCGAGAGCCTACCCGCAGGGATAGAATGCAGAAAACAACTGGGTGCCTTGGCGGTCGAGATGGGGTATGTCGGGGAGCTAGGGGAGCAGGGTAGCTCAGAGCCCAGGCGAGACATCGTGATTGATAAAGCTGTTTCCCCGGGCCCCACGCCCCTTCCTACCCGCCTGATTGAGCAGCGCTGGGCGCTGCTTGTGGGCATCAATGAGTACGACGATCCTGCTGTTCCCGACCTCTGCTTCTGCATCAATGATGTTGTGGCGCTGGAAGCGCAGCTCACGGCTCTGGGCTACACCGTAATAACCCTGCGGGATGACGCGCCGGAGCCCCACCTGCAACCAACGAAGGAAAACATCGAGGCCCGCCTGAGCCTGATATGCCAATCCGCAGGAGAGAATGACCTGATCCTCCTCCACCTAGCCTGCCACGGGAAGCTACTTGAGGGTAAGCCAGTTCTTATCACGAAAAATACACACCTGATCAAGCTTTCAAAGCACGCGCTGCCGCTCGCTGAGGTCGAGGCAGAGCTGCGTGCCAGCAAGGCGCGCCGCCGGGTGCTGTTCCTGGATGCCTGCCATGTGGGTGTAAAGATGGGGCGTGCCATCACGGACCCTGAATTCATCCACAATGTCCATGACCTCGCCGAGGGGTTCTCGCTCATCGCGGCCAGTACCTCGCAGCAGATTGCCCAGGAGTCGCATGGTCTTCAACATGGTGTTTTTACCTACTACCTGCTGAAGGGCCTCGACAGGGCGGCGGACCGCGAGCGCAAGGACTTTGTCACGGTCCACGACATTGCCGAGTATACGCTTCATTCCCTCCGCCAGTGGAATGTTAAAAATAGTGGCGTGATTCAAGAGCCAACGTCTCGCATCGAGGGCATCGGCGATATGATCCTGGCGGACTACCGCCCCCCCTCATGAGGCGATAACGCGACTACTTCTGGCCCGGCTTTATCTTGACGCCCGTGAACTCCACCGCCACGGGCTGGGCATAGCGCTTCCCATTTTCTTTGTCGTGGCGGCCAAAGTCAGGGGCCTCCACCTCCACCTTCAGGGTGTACTCGCCCTCGCCCGGAACGGCCCAGTTGCGCCCGTAGTGGAAGAGCCAGGGATGCCAGAGAAAGGGCAATTCGTGGGTTCCTCGCTCCTTGTCGTCGCTGTCTACTACCGTCACCCGAACCTTCAGGCCGGGAATGAAGCGGTTGTCCGACGCATCCCGCACCGCAATCTCAATGTGGCAGTTTTCCTTCTCCGCAGGCTCGTGCCACATAAGGCTCCCCTTTTCCATGTGGTACATACCCTCGGCCTTCTCGACGGCGTAGGCAACGATGTAGTCACCCGCGCGCTTCTCGCCCCCGTCGTCCGCCTCCTCTTTCGCCATGTGCATAAGCGCCTCTTTGTAGCTCGCGCCCTGCGCTTTTGCCATATCTAATTGCTTGAGGGTGGCCTCATCGCTTGCTTTCATGGGTGGTTTCTTGGGTGTCGGCATTGGCTGCTCCTTTCAAGGGGTCGATGATCCGAGAGGTGCGTGCAGATTCTGTGCCACCAAAGAGCCAGGGCGGGGAATCGTGCGATCCCCGCCCTGGGATTTCACCCGCCATTCGACGGTTTACTGTGGCATGAGTCCTGGGCGCTTCGGATGGGCGCTGGCATAGAGCAGCGGGTCCGCTGTTGAGCGAATCGCGCGTCGACAGCCAGCGGGGAGGTACAGGCAGGTACCGGGGGCCAGATCATGGTGCTCGTCGTTGATCCAGGCATCGCCCGTCCCGCGAATCACTACCAGCCACACATCAAGCGTCTCGTTCACATGCGGCTCGATCCCCTCGCCTGGCCCGAAGGAGAGAATGTTGACATCCAATTGCCTGCCTCAGTAAGTCCTGTCCAGACGTGCAATTTTTGGGCGGAAAGGGCCACTTGGGATGATCCGTTGGGGGGGTGTACTGAGTGTTCATGAGTCCTTTCGCAAAATTGTGATGGTCGATGTAAGAGAGCTTGAGGTTGATGAGCGTGGGGGGACCACGCAATCGTTCTACAACTAACCCTATATCCATCATACTGATTCATTGCCCTGGCATAAATAGGCCGTGCTGCTCAGTGTTCTAGACATTTGTACTGATTTGGCGTTTTGACCTGCTATCCCCCCTTGTATGTAGTTTCCAATATTGCTGTTCTCACTTTCGTACCATAATCCTCCTTCCCCGCAGCGATAGGAGCGCAGCCATGCTCCCCACGATTCGCATTTCCATTCTTGACGATCATCAAAG
>JACCSL010000946.1 GCA_013812995.1 Ardenticatenales bacterium
ATCCTGGAGTGCTACCACGTCACAGGCGAGTTCGACTATCTGCTCAAGGGGGTCTTCTCGAACCGACAGGCTCTGGAGCATTTCCTGGTCGATCAACTCGCCCTGCTCCCTGCGGTCGTTCGGGTGCACACGAGCGTCGTTTTCAGTGAGGTCAAATCCAGTTCAGCACTACCCATTTCGTAGGAGGAATCGATCATGCCGCTGTGGATCAACAAGCATCTGTTGGAATTTGGCCTGCTGGCCTTCACCTCGCTCTTTGTCACGGTCAACCCGCTGGGGGTCATGCCCGTGTACCTCTCGATGACCGCGAGCCTTTCCTCGCAGGAGGCGCGACGAGTGGCGGCGCGGGCGACGGGAACGGCGATTTTTACGCTGATGCTCTTTGCGCTGACCGGGCAGCTTATCTTCGATTTCTTTGATGTCTCGATTGATAGCCTGCGCGTGGTGGGTGGAATCCTCTTTTTCCTGCTCGGCTACGAGATGCTCCAGGCGCGGCTCAGCCGCACGCAGCAGGGGGAGGAGAGTGACAGCGTCTTCGCCAGCGAGATCGCGATCACCCCGCTTGCCATCCCAATGATTTGCGGCCCAGGCGCGATTACCACGGTCATCCTGATGATGAATGCGGGCGGCACGCTTCCTCAGAAAGGGCTGCTCTTCGGGGTGATTGCGCTCATGGGCGCGCTCACCTTTGCGATTCTCGTCGGAGCCAAGCGGATGATGGCGCTGCTGGGGGAGAGCGGCAACAAGGTTCTACTGCGGCTGATGGGATTGCTCATGATGATGATTGCAGTCGAATTTTTCGTCAGCGGCCTGAAGCCCATCGTGCGGGAGTTGATGGCGCTCTGAGTTCCGAGCTGCATTTTCCCTGCTGCTGCGCTGCCTTGCCGCGCTCCACCGAGTCTGATACCCATCCCGCAAATCGGAAACATTGCCAGACTATCAAAGCGTGGTTAAGTTTTCAAGAGGAATTTTCTTCTTGAAGGGGCAAACGATCATGTGGCTTGTTATTGCCGGACTCGTGGGGATGATGATGTCCTTGTTGGGAGTTTGGCTGTTTTACCGAACGAAGCTTTTCTTAGCGCGCGCGATACCTGCCGAGGGACAGTACGTGGATGCCACCTGGACCACTTCCATGCCAAGTCAGCAGCAATCCCAGGTCGGCACTATTGCCTTTCAGACGGCGGATGGACAGGCTATTCAGTTCAATGGTCGCCTGGCAACTCCTTTCGAGAGCCAGAAGGTCGGGCGCACGGTCCGTGTGCTCTACGACCCGGCCAATCCCGAGGATGCCCTGATTGACTCGTTCATCGAGATATGGATGCCCAGCGTGATTTTTGGCGGGGTCGGGGCGGGCTGGCTCCTGGCCACGCTCATCGTTCTATGGCTCTGATTCTCTCAGCCGACACAACGCCAGAATACGCTCCCTCATCGCCCCATTCACGGCGAAATGCTCGTCGAGATAGGCGAGGATGTGGTAGAAGGCTGGCAACGCTTGGGTGTCGCTGCTCATAGCACCGCTCGATGACAAAGGAATCCCTCAGGGCTCCTGCCCCCGCCTCTATCTCGGACAACTCCAGGACTCGATCAACGGCATAGTGCGCCGATCTCGTTCAGACGAGGCAGGAGCTTTTCTTTATCTATGATGGTCAAAGCTCAAGACGCTGGGCGACATCGCGGAAGTGCGGTGCCTCAGCATAGATTTTCTGGAGTTCCCGGTTGGCCTGCGCCTTCTTGCCGAGCGCCTGATAGGACATCGCGCGCCAGTAGGCGGCCTCGCGCAGGAGGTCCGGGCTACGATCCTTCTTCTTGCGCAGGGCCGGGGTAAAGATCGCGACCGCTGCCTCGTGCAACCCTTTCTCCTGCAACGCCCGCCCCCGAAGAATCATCGTCTCCAGCGTCACATCGTCCTCTGCCTGGGTGTTCGCGGCCCGCTCGATGACACCCTCCCAGAACCCCACGGAGCCATAGAGCTCACACAGCGAGAGCGTCAGAATCGGCTCTTCCGCCAATTCCTCCAACTCTTCCAGAAGCCCGATGGCATCCTCCACTCTCCCCTCGTTCTGGTAAAGCTCTGCCAGGACAAGGGCCGCGCCCAGCCCATCGATGGGTACCAGGGCCTCGACATTGGGGGTGATGGCAACCCTGAGCGGGGACTCGGCCAGCAGGTATTTTTCCATCAGCGGGGTGGGGAACTCCGTGTCGGACTGAAGCACTGCCTCCAGCAGCTCGATGGCCTGGGCGCTCTCGCCCTCGCGCGTGGCGTGGATCGTCGCGGCCAGAATCGCCGCACCGGGCTCCTCCGGGGCCGCGTCCTGAAAGTGGGCCAGCGCCGCGTCCATGTCCCCTCCCAGATACTCGTTGAGGGCCTGGTAGAACGATTTTTCGTAGCCTGGAGCGAACCAGCCGGGGGCAGGAAGTTCGGGGAGGGCAGCGCCGTCTTGCTCCGTCTCACTCTCGATCTGCTTCTGGTCGATGGAGCGCTCAAAGCGCTGCGGGGTCGATTTTTTCGTTCCCCCAAGCCCCCCAAGGGTAAATTGCTTGACATAACTGATGCCTGTGCCAGGGATGCCCGCCGTCAGACGGGTCCCGCTCGGCCCGGTGCTGATTCGTGCGCCCTGCACCCCCACACTGATGCCGATCCCGCTCTTGCTGATGTTGAGGCGGACAAACTTTCCCAGGTTGATACGTTTGGCAAAACGAATTCCCATCCTCTGCTTCCCTTCTAGCGTTCAGCGTCCCATTGGCCGGGCGCGGAGTATAAAATACGCCAGGGGGTTTTGCAACCTGCACAGATGTTCTGATGGAGTGTGCAAGCGCAACAAAAAAGCGCCCACCGGGGCGCTTTTTTTGCGTGGTGATAAAAAGGCTATGCGGGGGCCTGGCGCGGATCACGCGGGCCACGCCCGAAGAGGCGACCCAACTCGCCATTCTCCCAGGAAACGAGCAGGGGAGCAGCGTTGAAGATCGAACTGTAGGTACCCGAGATAACGCCGATAATCAGCCAGAGCACGAACTGCTGGATCGGGCCACCGCCGAAGAGATAGACCGCAAAGAGCGTGAAGAGAGCCGTCAACTGGGTATTGATCGAGCGGTCCAACGTTTGAATCACCGAGTGGTTGACGATGGAATCGAAGCTCTCGCCCCGATGGGTCACGAGGTTCTCGCGCACGCGGTCAAAGACAACGATGGAGTCGTGGACGGAGAAGCCGATGACCGTCAGAAGCGCGGTGAGGAAGAGTGCATCCACCTCCCAGCCCAGGAAATGACCCGCCAGCGAGGCCAACCCCAGCACCACCAGCACGTCGTGGAGCATGGCAAGGATCGTCACAACGCCATAGCGGAGCGGGTGCTCGACATCGCGGAAGGCAAAGGCCAGGTAGCCCAGGATACCCAGGGTCGCGGCGATGACAGCAAAGATGGCTCCCTGTGTGACCTGGCCACCCACGGCCGGACCCACGGCCTCGAAGCGCTGCTCGATGGCCTCGGTGCCGTAGCGCTCCGACAGCCGTGACGTGATGGCGTTTTTCGCGTCATTGTTGATTTCAGGCACGCGGATGAGTGCCGTGTCGTCGTCGGAGAGCTGAACGATGGGATTCGTATACCCCAGCGCCGTCAGGTCTGCGCGAATATCCTCGGTGGTCAGCGGGGTGGTGGGGGACTCAAAGCGCAGATCAAGCAGGCTTCCACCGGTGAAGTCGATGGAAAGATTGAGACCCCACATCACGAGCGAGATGAGGCCCGGAATGATCAGCAGCAGCGAGAGCGCATAGAAAAAGTACCGATTCTTGATAATGTTGAACAACTTGAACTCCTGTTCCCTGATGGCGGGTTGGTTAATAGCAGCGAGACCTTGCTCTAGGCCTCTTCATCATCATAAGCCGAGGGGCGTGGCTCTTCCTGGGGGCTGCCTCGTTCCAGCAGAGTCATCTGCTCTGCGACGAGTTCGATGCGGTAGTTGCGCTGCCCGCTGCCATCTTCCCAGCTTCGCGTCTGGAG
>JACCSL010000951.1 GCA_013812995.1 Ardenticatenales bacterium
GGTGGGGGGAACGGCGCTCTTCGGGGATGGACTGGCGCTGCTGGGGGCGATCTCAGCAGCCTTCTATCTGCTCATTGGGCGACGGCTGCGCCAGCAACTCTCCCTCGTCCCCTACGTGGTGCTCTGCTATGGCACCGCTGCCCTGTTGCTTCTTGTGTTGGTCCTCGTCCTTAGGCTCCCGCTGACGGGCCATGGCAGCAGCACCTATCTCTGGCTGCTGGCCGCTGCCTTGATTCCTCAGATTATCGGCCATTCCAGCTATAATTGGGCGTTGGAATGGTTCAGCGCCTCCCTGATTGCCGTCACCCTCTTGGGAGAACCCATTATCTCGACGATCCTGGCTTACTTCATCTTAGGCGAGAAAGTGACGACGCTCACTCTCGGGGGCGCGGCCCTGATCCTGCTGGGTGTCTTCTTCGCGGCGCGCGGGGAGGCTCACCAGAGCGCCGCGCAGGAGGCGCTGGCCGCCGAGCCAGTGTCCTAGATGATTCCCAAGGCAAATGCGAGAGAGAGCACGCTTCCCTGGCAGAGCGATGCCTACCATGTCGCGGCGCGCTACAAGGAGCTCGATACGCTTTGGGAGGGCGAGGGCGTGCAGGTGCAGTACGTGGAGGTCGAGGCGGGGGGACGCATTCTCCCGCACACCCGCAAAACCACGGAGCTGCTCTACTGCCTGACCGGGGAAGGGCGCTTCACCCTGGATAAAGAGGAAATCGCCATCTCCTCCGGAGATTGTTTCGTTGCCCCCCGCCACCGCGTCCAGGGCGTCAGCAACCAGGGCGGAGCGCCGCTCCATCTTCTGATTATTCAGCTACCGGACGAGCGGCAACATCTGGCAGCGCGTCTGTTCGGCCTGTTCAGCAGAGGCCCATCGTAGGAAGAGAATTTTATGGCTGGTGATGAATCTATCCAGGACAAACAAGCACGCCTCCATCGTCTGAGCCACCTCCTGTACCGTCACCCCAAGGGATTGACGGTGCGCGAGATGGCGCAGATATGCAATGTCACCCCGCGCACCATCCAGCGCGATCTCAAGGCGCTGGAGGAGGCCGGGGTGCCTATCTGGCAGGAAGATGAGGGCGACAAGCCGCGCTACGGCATCATCGCGGGCTACTTTCTGCCGCCCCTGCGCCTGACGCTGAACGATGCAGCGGCGCTGTACCTTGCGGCGCGCCTGCTTACCCGCAACACGGACGAGTACAACCCGCACGTCGCCTCGGCGGTGGCGCAGTTGGCGGGGGTTCTGCCAGAGGCGATGGGCAACGCGCTGCAACTGGCTATACAGGCGATGGCGAACCGCGCGGTCGATGTGGAGTACCGCGATGTCTTCGAGGCGCTGACGCTGGGCTGGGCAACGGGGCGCAAGGTGCTGATCCGCTATCTCTCCCCGAAACGAGACGAAGCCAGCGAGTATGTATTGCACCCTTACTTTGTCGAGCCGGGGGAGCGGGGCAATACCTACGTGGTAGGGCGCACGGATCATCGCGAGAATCTGATTACCTTCAAACTGGATCGCATCCTGGCGGCGCAACTCCTGGAGGAAACCTTCGAGGTGCCGGAGGATGTCAATCCCTCGCAGGTGCTCGCTCACTCCTGGGGAATCGTCTTCGGGGAGAAGGTCGAAGAGGTGGTTCTGCGCTTTATCCCCGAGGTGGCGCGCCGGATCGATGAAACGACGTGGCATCCCTCGCAGAAGGTTGAAGTTCTGGACAATGGAGGTCGCTTGCTCCGCCTCCGCGTCTCCGGTACCTTCGAGATCGAGCCCTGGGTTCGCACCTGGGGAAGCGCCTGTGAGGTACTTGCCCCTGCCACGCTGCGCCAGAAGATGATCGCGGAGGCGCGGGCACTTGCGGCGCTCTATGACATCGCCCCTGCCGAGCAGTCCCAGGGTTGAGCTATTTGATAACCCCTAGCGCGCACATGAGACGAATGCGTGCCTTGGTCGCCGTCAGCCCCTCCGCAAAGACTACGCCCGCCTCCTCCAGGTCCCGATACGCGCCGGGGTACCCATAGGCGTCGCGACTATACCCGGCATGGGTACGGCTCGCCACCACCACCGCGATGCCTGCCTGCACCGCCTCGCGAATCGTTGAGA
>JACCSL010000966.1 GCA_013812995.1 Ardenticatenales bacterium
GGACTGGCGGTGGAGATTCCATCCCCCTACAGCACCGACAATGTGGTGGCCCAGCAGGGTCGAAGGCGACTCCAGGCGAGATACCATGACTATGGCTTTATCGACCTGCCCGTGGACTATTTCGAGCCTCCTACAATTGAGGGTTACCCTCTTGTGAGTGACGTTACCCTTCAAAGGGATGGCTTTCAACGGATGGAACTGGCGCTCTTCCCCATGCGGGAAGAACCATTCGATCCATCAGACCCAAAGGGGCACCAACAGGTCATCTTCGCCCTCCTCATCGATCACTATGGACTTGACGAAACGCACTGGGCTGTACAACAGGCACTCCGTACCCATTCAGCCGAGGAAGGACATTAAGATGGCAGCCACTGTCTCAGAGCGGCGCGGCAGGTTTGTCAGTCTGCGAGTGAAATTGCTGGTTCTCTTTACCCTCTTATTCACCCTCATCTTCGCGGCAACTTTCTACTGGTTCTATAACTTCGCGACGACTATGGCCCTGTCGCGAATTGGCGAAGATTTGAAGGACACCTTGCTGAGCGCGGCGGCGGGTGTGGATGGCGATGAGTTGCAGGCGCTCTACCAGGAGGGCACCCCGCGCGAGGATGGCTATACTGATGATCCCCGCTACTGGCGGCAGGTGGAGTGGTTCGAGACTGTGCAGCACATCGAGCCGCGCGGTGTTCTCTACACCTACATCGAGGGCGAGAACCCCGGCGATCTGATTTTCGTTACCAGCGGCGGCGCTCGCTTTGAGCCCGAACCGTTTGGTGCAACATTTCTTCTATCTTGTACTCCGGCTCCGGATGACTGCGGCGATACCTCAACGAACATCGCGGCACTTACGTCAGCGGAGCCCATCCTGGAGATGGAGCCCTACACAGACGCCTTTGGTTCCTGGGTCTCCGGTTACACCTCCGTCAAAAATTCCGAGGGCGAGGTGGTCGCAGGGCTGGGCATGGATTTCCGCGCCGACTATGTGTTCCAGGTGCAGCAGGCGATCCGCAACTCGATGGTGATGGCCTTTGCGGTGACGTATTTTGTTCTCTTCAGTCTGGTCTTCCTCCTCTCCAAGGTGCTCACAGGACCAATCAGCACACTGACCCACGCTGCCGAGCGGATTGGCGAGGGCGATTATGAGCAGGACATTGCCCACCTTGTCTCTGATCGAATGCCGGACGAGATCGATATTCTGGCCCAGGTCTTCGCGGGCATGGTCAACAAGGTGCACCAGCGCGAGAAGACGCTGCGCCGCCATGTCGAGGAGCTAAAGATCGAGATCGACGAGGCCAAGCGGGAGCGGCAGGTGAGCGAGATTGTGGACACCGATTTCTTCCAGGATCTTCAGGCCAAGGCCGATCTTATGCGCACCCGTGAGCAGCGCCCCCGCCGAACGCGGCGCGCCACCCGCTCGGTGGATGAGCTGCTGGAAGCGTCCACGGACACACCAGCCTCCGACCCGCTGCAAGATGACGCGTCCTGAGCGCCACCATGATCCCTCACCTGACGCGGAATGTTCCTGTTGCCGTCATCTGTAATATTTCGGAAACTTTCTACGATTTCCTGAGTCGCGCCGGGGAGGAGAGCGAGTGCGCGCGGCTGGTGCATGGCGAGCAGTACCGGGGGGATCGCGCGCTGCTATGGGTGGGCGACCCCAAGCTGTTGATCGTTAGTCTACCTATCCCGCACGCCAGCGACCTCATGCGGCGGCTGGGCTACGAGGGGACAACCTACCTCGCGCCCGCAGCCCCCTCGCCCTGGTTGAGCCTGGACATTCTACGGGAGCCTGCGCTCCTCCAGGCGCTCGTTGCCTATGCCGGGCCAGAGCGCACCGTGCAGCTGGTTCCCTATGCTACCACCCCGCAGTTCATGCAGCTGGTGGCAACGCTGCGCGAGGCCCACGGCCTGACCATCCTCCTGCCGGAGTCCCCCGCCCCGGAAGCCCTTTGGCTCCGGGATTACATCGACACGAAGGCTGGCTTCCATCTGCTTGTTCCGCACTGGTTGGCCGGAGAGGCGACTCTGCCCCGTGCCATTGTCTGTCACAGCCAGGAGGAGGCGGCCTCCGTGGTGCACTGGTTTATCAGCCAGGGGCAACCCTGCCTCGTCAAGGCCGATGACGGCGAGAATGGCATCGGGAACCTGGTCATTCAGCCCGACGCGGGCGCTTCCGTCATGGAGCACCTGAACGCGCTCCGCTACTACTCCTTTCTCTCGGAGGGATGGCTCACCGTGGAGGCATTCATCCCCTCATCTGGTCGCCTTTCTCCCTCCCTGGAACTCTTTGTGCCACCACAGGGATCAGGCATCCCTGAGATTACCTATGTTTGCAACCAGCTTTTCCTGGCCTTCGGCGATTTCTGCGGCGTGCTCCTGAGTCGCGACCTGCTGGCAGCTCGCTGGTATGCACCGTTGGCCGAGAGTGGCCTGCGCATTGCCAGAGGACTTCAGGAGATGGGCTATGTCGGTCACTTCGACCTTGATGCGGTCGTGGACGACGAGGGACGACTCTTCCTGCTGGAGATCAACGCGCGGCGCACTGGCGGAACCCATGCGCACGAGGCGGGCCATTTCCTCTTCGGCCCCGCGTACCTGGAGCAGGTAGCGCTACTCAGCCACGACGCGATGAGCAGCGGCGCGCTGACGTCGAGCGAGGCGCTGCTTGCTTGTCTGGAGGACTTGCTTTACCCCCTGACGGAGGAACGCACGCGCGGCGTCATCATCACAGGCACCTCTGCCCTGGCGGTTGGGGAGTTTGGCTGTCTCATCGTTGCTCCCACCACGGAAGAAGTCATTGATCTCCAACAACAGGTGAAGAGACGGATTGCTCAGGCAACAGCGGTCCACCCCACGGCGACAGAGCACCGTTCACTGATTGCGGGCGGCTGACCGCTGATGGCTTCCTGGGAGGTCCCTGGTTATCTGGAGGCCAGGGAGGGGGTTCTGCACATGGAGGGGCTCAATGCCACAGGGCTCGCCGCCCAGCATGGAACCCCTCTCTTTCTGTTTTCCGAGCGAAAACTCCGAGAAAACATCGCGGAGATTCGCCGCGCCTTTCAGGGTTTCTTGCTGCCCAGCCGCCTCTTCTACGCGAGCAAGGCCAACTCGAACCTGGCGATTCTCCAGCTCGTTCGCGAGAGCGGCATTGATGTAGAGGTCAACAGTGGGGGCGAGCTGTACAAGGTGCTGGCGGCGGGCTTTCAGCCGGAGCAGATCATCTTCAACGGGGTCGCGAAGCGCGAGGAGGAACTCCGGTATGCCATCGAGCAGCAGATTTATTGTATCAATGTCGATTCGGCGTATGAACTCAGCCGCGTGCTGAAGATGGCCCGGCAGCTCAAGCAACGGGCCGCGATTGCGCTCCGCATGGTGCCCGAGGTATGGGGCGAAACGCACGGCGGGATCGAAACAGGCACCCAGAACTCGAAGTTTGGCATCGCCCAGGAAGAACTCCTTGACTGTTACCGCGCGGCCCTGCGCTACCCCGCTGCCCTTTTCCTGCGCGGCCTTCACATGCACATCGGTGCCCAGATCGAGAATCCAGCCAAGCATGAGGCAGGGTTCAAGGCCCTTCTGCGCGCCGCTGCCACCCTGCGTACCGCCACGGGTTATCTCGTGCCGCTGCTCAACATGGGCGGCGGGCTGCCGGTTTCCTTCCTGAAAGAGGAGAATCCGGCGCTTCCTTCCCCCGCCACAGTGGCCGAGTCGACGGTCGGACTACTGGAGGAGGATGATTTTCGCCAGGAACTGGAGGCTCTCTCGCCTGGCATCTGCGAGGCACTCACTCACTGTACACTCGCCGTGGAACCCGGCACACGCATCGTTGCCAACAGCGCGATTCTTCTGACGACCGTCGAAAACCACAAGACGCGCCCCGCCACGGGTGATAGCTGGCTACTCCTTGATGCCGGATTTAACACCCTGCTCGATACGCTGGCCTACAACTGGTACTTCCACATCCTGGCGGCCACAAACGCCTCGTCGCCTGCAACCACACCCTACAAGTTGGGCGGCCCCCTCTGTGACAGCGGCGACATCTTCCACGACAGCGAGGGACTGGGGCGGCTGCCGGACCATCGTTTTCTCCCCGCGAGCCTCGGGCCGGGCGACCTGCTCGCCTTTCTGGATGTGGGAGGGTACACGCTGGAGCAGATGTGTACCT
>JACCSL010000968.1 GCA_013812995.1 Ardenticatenales bacterium
TTCCAGACCTCATCAAGGAAAGTAGGGGGGGTTGAAGGACTACCGTCCGGTTAAGTGCGCTCGATTATAGCAAAGCCTCGTCGCTCTGTGCAAGTGGCGCGCTTGGTACGTTGCTCCTAAATGGTGATGAGTGGTCGTTCTTGGAACTCCTATTCTGACTATGTTAAACTATCGCCGCTCTTCTACATGACCTTTTGCCAAATAAAAGGCCCAAATAATTCTACAAGGATCAAAGGGGCGAGATGAAGCGTCTCATTCTACTGTTTGTCATTCTATTGGTGCTGATACCTGGCGCGGCACGCGCGGCTCCTGCCCTGCAATACCAGGGCGAGGTAAGTTCCCCGCGCCCCAACGCGGTTCTCCGAGGGCAGGTCGTAATCAATGGCACGGCGGGTCACTCTGATTTCTGGAAGTACGAGGTTCGGGTGACCTCTGGCCTCAACCCCAACGCTAGCGATGATCAGTGGTTCCGCATCACGGTTCAGGAGCAGCAGATATTTGGAGGGCAACTGGCCGTATGGGACACCAGCAACGTGCCGGACGGCGTCTACACGCTGCGCCTGCGCGTGGTTCAGCTGGACGGGAACTGGCGGGATTTCGATGTCCTTCCGCTGAGCGTTGCCAACAGCGTCCAACCCACGCCCACCGAGCCGCCACCGCCGCCCCCCACCGAGGTTCCTCCCACCGAGGCCCCTGTTGCCACGGTGGAGGTAGCGCGTACCCCTACCCCTATCCGCACTTCCACTCCATCTACACCAGCCGGGTCGCCAACGCCGCTCGCGTCGCCAACCACTTTCTTTGTGCCGACGCTCACGCCCTCGGACGCGCAGGCACTCCCTACCACCGCCGCCGGGAATAACTCGACGCCCACCCCGATCCTGATCGATCCTCTGATATCAAGTGCGAACACACCTGTAAGCGAGTCTGAAGAAGAGGGAGAAGGGGCGGAAGAGACGGGTCTCGTTCCCACCGCAGTGAGTGACTCTGACCTGCCCACCCTTCCGGTGAATCTAGACGAGGAGCTAAACACCGATAGCCTATCCGGGGCCTGTATTATGGGGGCCTCGTTCGCGGCAGGAATCTTCCTGCTCATTGGCGTTCTCTATCTCCTGAAAACGCTTGTGCGCCTGCTACGCTGAGACTTGACCATGCATCTGATTGTAGGGTTGGGGAATCCTGGAACGAAATACACAAAGCATCGTCACAATATTGGCTTCCAAGTGCTTGATGTCCTGGCGGCACGCCATTCGCTCTCCTTCGACAAAACGCAGAGCGAGGCGAGGATCGCAGTGGGAACTATCCAGGAGCATAAAGTTCTTCTGGCAAAACCGCAGAGCTACATGAATGATAGTGGCCGCCCTGTGCGCACTCTGCTGAACTTCTATAAGATTCCACTGAGCCACCTGATCGTGGTCTATGATGACCTGGACCTGCCTCTTGGCCGGATACGACTACGCCCCCAGGGCAGTGCGGGCGGTCAGCGGGGCGTCAAGTCGATGATCCAGCTATTAGGAACAGATGTGTTTTCCCGCGTGCGAGTCGGTATCGGACGCCCCCCCGGTCAGATGGACCCTGCTGCCTACGTGCTACAAGACTTCTCAGCCGAGCAGGAAGAAGAGATGGCAATCACGCGGCAGAAGGCCGCTGACGCCCTGGAGACGTGGCTGGCCGAGGGGATCGAGGTGGCAATGAATAGCCACAACGGATGAGGCAAAGAAATCTGTCAGGGGGCGAAAGAAACTTCTTCCGGGTCTACTGGGAGATGAAGGTGCTGCCGCACCTCGCCCATACTGGTCATCACATCCGCAAGCGCCTCAAGCGAACTGACAATATCGGCGCATTGCTGCGCTGTTAGTTTTTCCAGATCCGCGGCAACATTGCGCTGGAGTTTGGTCAGCACTTCCATATACAGTTGGTCGCCAGCCTCGGTGAGACGGATGATAACGGCGCGGCGATTAGTGGGGTCCGGTTCGCGCGTAATCAGCCCCTTGTCTACCAGCGAACTTACCATCTTGCTCATGGTAGGCAGAGAAACCCCTCGCCTCTCCGCGAGATCACCCAGGGAGCAGCCACCACTGCGTCGGATGTGGGCCAGCACCCGCACATGGACCAGAGTAAACCAGCCATCACCCAGGGTCTGTCGGGCCTCGGCGGCAATGGTGCGGGAAAGATAGGGCACCACCTCAATGATGTGGGCAGCCACTTCCATTTCATTCATTTCGTTCATCACCTTCAACTGCTAAGAAACTGTTAGTATGACTAATTCTAGACTGCTATGTACTTACTGTCAACCCACTCTCGTCTATTTGTCAAGGTGACACCATGCTGATCGAGCCAACCGAGTGGTCTCCGCCCGATGGAAGTTCTTCCCTGGCCGCCCTACGTGTTACTCACGCCGACACGATACTCGTGGTGGTGCCCGAGCGGGGCGGAAAGCTTGTCTCGCTTGTCCATAAACAGGAGAGCATGGAGTGGCTCTGGCTCAACCCCTATCTGCCCTGGCGCACCCCCTCTCTGGGCGACAGCTATGTTCAGCGTCACGATCTAGGCGGTTGGGACGAGTGCTTTCCCACGGTTGCGCCCACGGTTGTCAATGGGGTACGCTGGCCGGACCACGGAGACCTCTGGTGGCGACCCTGGCAGGCCGAGATACGAGGCGACACGCTGTGGATGGGCGTGGAAGGAGCAGGCTATCGCTTCGAGCGGCTCCTTCAGGGCACGCGGACCGGTATGCAACTGTCCTACTCTGTAACGAACCTCACCTCCGAGTCATTTCCCTATCTCTGGTGCGCTCACCCTCTCTTTCATATGGGACCAGCCATGCTGATCGAGGTGGCGGGGCGACCCGACCTGCGCCTGGGCAATGACAGCGCTCTGGGAGCGATGGGCGAGGTCCATCGCTGGCCCACCATCAAAGGGCGGACGTTGCAGCAGGCGGGCAAGCCAAGTGGGCTGGCGGCGAAGCTTTTCCTGGCGGTCGAGACGGGCGAGGTGCTCCTGAGCCGCCCCGATCACCCCTTTGCCCTGGCTCTCCAGTGGCCGATAGAAAAACTCCCCTTCCTCGGACTATGGCTCAACGAGGAGGGCTGGAGCGGGGCAGGAACGCCCAACTACTGCAACCTCGGAATCGAGCCGAGCAATGGGGCCCCGGATGATCTCGCTATAGCGTACCGGGACTGGAAGTGTGCGGGGATGCTCGCGCCCGGTGGGAGCGATAGCTGGTGGCTACATCTTGCGTTTGTCGAGGAGCGTTAGAGGAGAAAACGATGCAAGCGAATGTGATAGAGGTTCAGGCCGCGGCGTTTGAGAAAGAGGTGATCGAGCCGTCTCGTGAGAGGCTGGTGCTGGTGGATTTCTGGGCTCCCTGGTGTGGCCCCTGCCGCATGTTGACCCCCATTCTGGAGCAGTTGGCGGACGAGGGTGCTGGGCGCTGGCTTCTAGCCAAGGTCAATACAGACGAGAATCAGGCACTCGCGCAGCAGTATGGCGTTCGTGGTATCCCCAATGTCAAGGCATTTCGGGATGGAAAGATGGTCGGGGAGTTTGTGGGCGCGCAGCCCAAACCCACCGTGCAGCTCTTCATCGAGAAGTTCCTCCCTGACCAGTGGGACGCGCAACTCGCCCAGGCCACAGCGCTGATCGAGCAGGAAGAAGCGGAGCAAGCCCGCCCGCTGCTGGAAGCTATTTTGAGCCAGAAGGTGGACCATGAGGGCGCGCATGTCGCGCTGGCACAGGTGGAGATGGCAGCCGGAAATATGGAAGCGGCCCTGACCCACCTGGAGGATATTGCGCCCAAAGGCCCCCATGCTGAAACGGCACGCCGCCTACAGGCCCAGGCGCGCTTCGGTCTGGCAGAGGCCGAGCCCCTGGCCCTGCTTATCGCCCAGGCCGACACCGAGCCCGATAACCTGGATAAACGCTTTGAGCTGGCGCAGGTCGCCGCCGCGATGGGCGACTATGACAGAGCCGCGCAGAGCTTCCTGGCCATCATCGAGAAGCAGCGCGACTACCGTGACGGGGCCGCGCGCACGGCACTCCTGGACCTCTTCGTTCTGATGGGGGAAGAGGATCCTCGGCGCGACCAGTACCGGCAAAGGCTGAGCTGGCTGCTCTTTGCCTGATTAGCGAGCGCCAGCCTTGCGCTGGTAGAGCACCTGTCGCTCCGCGTCCGTCAGGAAGGCAGCGCGAACGCCGTTATCCTGAAGTTTGCGAAGTTCGGCCTCGGTGAGCCCCAATTCATCGCGCGCGACACGGTACTCGTGCGGCAGGTCGATGCCGCTGATACTCGGGTCATCGCTGGCGAGGGTCACGAGCAGCCCACGCCGCAAGAAGGTTGGCAGCGGGTGGGCGGCGTAGCTTGCCACGGAGCTGGTCTGCACGTTGCTGGTCGGGCAGGACTCCAGGGCAATCCCGCGCTCGGCGATGAGATCCATC
>JACCSL010000832.1 GCA_013812995.1 Ardenticatenales bacterium
CCTACCCAGACGAGCCGCCAGCCCCAGCGCCGCGCCTCGAACAGGCGGTGCAGCGCGCCCCAGGCCGCCAGCGCCCCGGCCACGTTCAGCCAGAGCGACTCACGGGCGCGATGCAGCGCACTGTCTCGATGCAGTGCGGCAAAGTTTCGCAGCGCGGTGGCATCACCGTCCGGGCGCTGCGGGCGCGTGGCAACGAGCAGCGCGCCCACGAGCAGCCCCGCCAGCCCCAGCCACCATGCGACTCGCGCGGCTCTTTCCACTTATTGTCTTACTCTCACTTACTCCTACAACGAATTCCTCAGCAAAGTTGCTGACGGGGCGCATTGTACTGGCTTATTCGCAATTGTCAGTTCAGCCTTGATATGCCGTGTTGCGGCGTGGTATTATTCACAGAGCAAATCCCCCACTTCCTGCCCCCGCCCCCGGAAATTTGAAGAGAGAGTGTATGCCTGCAACAGTATCCATTGAGCCGATCATTGATCAGGTCGCGAAGACGTTCCCGGACTATAACAGTGACGTCCTCCGCCATGCCTACGAGGTAGCGGCGCACGCGCACCGCGATCAGAAGCGTAAGACGGGCGAGCCCTACGTCAACCATTGTATCGCCACGGCTGCCAAACTGGCTGAATTGCGCATGGACCCGCCGGTTGTGGTGGCGGGTCTTTTGCATGATACCGTCGAGGATACTGAGCTGACCTTGGAGGAGGTTCGCCAGGAGTTTGGGGAGGAGGTCGCTCGGCTAGTAGATGGTGTCACCAAGTTGAGCCAGATCGCGGGGGTGACCGGCCACCGCAAGCGCGACCTGGACCAGCAGGAGGCGGAGAGCCTGCGCAAGATGTTCCTGGCAATGGGCGAGGACGTGCGTATCGTACTCATCAAGCTGGCAGACCGCCTCCATAATATGCAGACGCTGCATGGTCTCAGCCGCGAGAAGCAGATTCGCATGGCGCGCGAGACGCTCGATATCTTCGCGCCGCTCGCCAACCGCCTGGGCATCTGGAAGATCAAGTGGGAACTCGAAGACCTCTGCCTGCGCTACCTGGAGCCGGAGGTCTTTTGCAGCCTCGTCGAGCGGCTCAACGAGCGCCACGAGGAACGCGAGGCGTATGTGGAGGAAGTCATTACCTCTCTCCAGAGGGCGTTGGAGGAGACAGGCATCAAGGGCGATGTCTCTGGGCGCTCGAAGCATATCTACAGCATCTATAAGAAGATGAAGCATAAGGAGCGCGACCTCGATCAGATCTTCGATGTGCGGGCCGTGCGCGTCATCGTCGCGAACAAGGCAGAGTGCTATGCCACGCTGGGCATCGTGCATAGCCTCTGGCGACCCATCCCGCAGGAGTTTGACGATTATATCGCCAACCCCAAGCAGAATAACTACCAGTCGCTGCATACCGCTGTCTATGGTCCGGGTGGCAAGGCGCTGGAGGTACAGATTCGGGACCGCGAGATGCACCGCCTCTCCGAGTATGGCGTCGCGGCGCACTGGCGCTACAAGGAGCAGTTGGGGCGCGACAGCTTCCTGGAGGACAAGATTCGCCTCTTCCGGCGAATGCTCGATTGGCACGACGAGGACCGGGACGGCACCGAGGACGAAGATGCGGTCGAGTTTGTCAATCGCTTCAAGAGCGAGATGCAGCCGGAGCAGGTCTTTGTCTTTACCCCCAAGGGTGAGATTCGAGAGTTACCTGCCGGGGCCACGCCGCTTGATTTTGCCTACTACATTCACACGGACATCGGTCATCGCTGTCGTGGGGCCAAGGTCAACGGAAACATTGTCCCCCTGAGCTACCAGCTCAAGGATGGGGATCAGATCGAGATTCTGACGACCAAGCGCGGTAGCCCCAGCCGCGACTGGCTGAGCCCCTATCTGGGCTACGTCAAAACCACGCGCGCCAAGTCCAAAATTCGTGTCTGGTTCCGCCACCAGGATCGCGATGAGAATATCCGCCAGGGGCGCGACATGATGGAGCGGGAACTACGCAAACTTGGACTACGGGAGAGCCTGGAGAAGCTGGCCCACCAGAACAAGTTTGATAAATTAGATGATTTCCTCGTGGCGATTGGCGCGGGCGACCTGAGCCCGCACGGGATTGCCATCAAGTTGCTGGATAACCACCACGCGCAGGAGAGCTTTCAGGGAATCGAGGCAGAGGCGGCGGCCTTTCATGGCAAGGGCAAGGCTCCCTCCGTGACCACAGAGCGGCTGGAGCAGCTGGATGCCTCCGGCGTGCGCGGGCTGATGACGAAGGTGGCAGGCTGCTGCAACCCGGTGCCCGGGGATGACATCATCGGCTACGTGACGCGCGGGCAGGGTATCACGGTTCATCGTCGCGATTGTACGAACATTCTCAGCCGGGGCGACAAGGAGCGAATGATCGAGCTGGATTGGGGGGGCACAGAGCGAACCAATGTCTTCCCGGTCTCCCTGCGCATCCTGGCACTGGATCGTGAGGGGCTGCTACGCGACATCGTGGACGTGGTTTCCAATGAGGGGGTGAACATGCGGAGCGTCAACGCGGTGAGCAACAAGTCCGACAACTCGGCGGTGATTACAGCGGTGCTAGAGGTCCACGATGCCTCCCAACTCCTGCGTATTCTTTCCCGCATCAACAAGTTGCCAAACGTCTACGAGGCCCATCGCGCGACAGGATAAGCGTTGGAGCGTTGGAGCGATTGGAGCGTTAGAACAAATAGCTTTGTTCGCTCTATCGCTCCAACGCTCTTCCGCTCCAACGCTTACTCGTCGGTGCCTTCGGTCGCTTCCGCTGGGGCGGTTGCTTCCGGGGCTGTCGTGGGGGCTGCCGGGTCCACCGTTGCCGTCGGCGGGACCGGGACTGTCGGGAGGGGCTCCCGAATCTCGTCAATGAAGGGGTCGCTGGGCATATCATCGACGGTCCACTGACGAGTTACTGCTGCCTCGGTGGTCTTCAAGTTGGAGAGAAACTCCGTGAAGGCATTGTCACGGGCCTGCTGGATCGCGGTCTCGGGGAGCGGGCGCTCTTCCGGTCCCTCGATCAGCTTGATGATGTGCCAGCCGAACTGCGTCTCGACAATATCGCTGAGTTGATCGGGCTCCGTCAGAGCAAAGGCGGCATTGGCGAAGGGCTCGATCATGTTGCTGCGCCCAAACCACTGAAGGTCGCCCCCGCTCTGAGCGTTGGAGGTGTCATCGCTGACCTCCGCCGCGACAGCGGCAAAGTCCTCACCTGCCTTGAGGCGCTCCAGCACCTGCTGGGCTTCCTCTAAGGTGCCCTCCTCGCTCCCGATGAGAATATGGGCCGCGTGGATTTGCTCCTCCGTGGTCACGACCTCGGCCTCGCTGCTAATCAGCTCCTGGAGCTTCGTGCGCAGCAACTCAAGCCGGATCACGCGACGATAATCCTCCT
>JACCSL010000972.1 GCA_013812995.1 Ardenticatenales bacterium
GAGCCCACCACCCGCCAGCGAGAACCCGAGCGACAGCAGGAAACCAGCTGGGACGAGATGACGGCGGGCTTTACGGCCGAGGATGAGGAAGACGCCTCCACAGCCGTGGCCGCCGGTGAGTTGATTGAGCTGGATGACTGGGGCATGGACGAGGACGAAGAGAGCACAACGCCCGCTGCAACCACCACAGGCGACATGCCGGATTGGCTGAGCGGGGCCGAGGCCGAGGCGGACGAGGAAACGTCCGGTGATATGCCGGACTGGCTGAGCGGTGGCGGTGAGGCTGTCGCCGAGGCGGATGAGGAAACGTCCGGTGATATGCCGGACTGGCTGAGCGGTGGCGGTGAGGCCGTCGCCGAGGCGGACGAGGAACCGTCCGGTGACATGCCGGATTGGCTGGGCGGTGGTGGCGAGGCTGTCGCCGAGGTGGAAAGCACGGACGACACCCCGGACTGGTTGAGCGGGAGCGAGAACGTCACGACAGAGGCTGTCGAGGAAGACTTCCCCGACTGGCTGAGCGGTGGCGAGAGCGTCACGGCAGAGGCCGCCGACGAAGAATTCCCGGATTGGCTGAGTGACGCCAGTACCTCCGCTGCTGGTGCCGCCGAGGCTGAGGAAGAATTTCCCGATTGGCTCGGCGGCGGCGCTGCCGTTGCCGAGGAGAGCGCCGACGATATTGACTGGCTCTCCGAAGAGACGCCCACGGCGACTGAGACGCCCGCGCCGATGCCCTCCTCCGGTGGGACCGGCCCGCTTCCTGATTGGCTGCTTACCGGCGATGACACCTTCCACGCGCAGCGCTCCAAGGGCTCGCTGGCCGCCTCCAATGAGGTCGTCGAGGCGTACCAGAGTGGGCTCGTGGCCTATGAAGAGGATCGGCTGGATGATGCCGTGTCGGCCTTCAAGCGCACGCTCCGGCTGGACCCCAACCACGTCGAGGCGCACAATTACCTGGGGAGCGTGCTTTTCCTTCAGGATCGTGGCGATGACGCGGTGGAACTACTGAATCGTGCCATTGAGTTGGATCCGACCTACACCGAGAGCTACCTGAACCTTGGGCTGATCTTCCAGCAGATGGAGCGCAACCAGGATGCGGTCAGAATGTACCGCCGCTACCTGGAGGTCGATCCTCACAGCGATATCGCGGCGGACGTACAAAGCTACATCCACGAACTGGGCGGGTGAGTCTCGTTCGTTATTGAGCACAAGAGGCCGCGCCCCTGGGTGCGGCTTTTTATTTCCCGAGGAATCTGCTATGAGACCCCTGGTTTACTGGGCGCGCGCGGAGAAGGTCCGTGTTCGTCCCACCCATAAAAACGAGACTCGTATCGAGGGCACCCTGATGCTGCCGGATGGTCAGCAGCTCCCCTTCGACTATCATCGTCAGGAATTGACCCTGGTGGTGGGCAGACCCGGCGAGCGAAGCCATGCCCTGGAAGGGGAGTGGCAACTGGACGAGTTTGGCGTGCCCACGCGACGCGAACAAGGAGGAACCAATGGAATTCAATGAGGCATTGGATGCCGTCAAGAACAACCCAAACGATGCCCATGCGTGGGTTCGTCTGGGAAAGGAATTGAAGCGGGTGGGTAAAGACAAGGAGGCAAAGGAGAGCTTCGAGCGGGCGCTCTACCTGGATCCCTCCCTGGAACATGTCTACGAGGAGTTACTCTCCCTGGAGGCCCGCGCCACGCTGCCGGATTGGGTCCATCGCATGGAGGTAGGGGAGAGCCCGCTAAGCGGTGAGGAAAAACAACGGTTTCTCAAGGGGGGTGTGGTTGGCGTGGCGGTGCTGTTGATTCTCTGCCTGGGCGGAGCGCTTTTCGCGTTTGTTCGCGCGCCATCCCCCAGCCGGTCAGAGTCGCAGGGTTTCCCCCTGGGCGCTGGCAGCACGTTGGGACAAACGCGGGCCGAGGCCGTGCCGCTCGGCGAGGCGCTCTTGCTGGAAGAGGGGTTGAGGGTTCAGGTACTGAAGACCTTCCCAGATGCCTCTGACTTCAAGATTCGCTATTATCTGGACACAGACGGGGATGGCGAAAAAGACGAGTTTTTGGAAGTCAAACCCGACGGCGAGCGCCCCTACATCGTGCGTCTGTTGGTCGAGAATGTCAGCGCGGAGGACCCACAGTATCTCTCCTTCTATGGGATGAGCCTTTCCACCGCCGAGGGACTCGCCTATGACGAAGATTGCGGTGTCACGCCGGAAGATCTGACGGGCGAGCTGCCCCTTGGGGAGAAAACGGAGGGCAATATCTGTTTCCTCGTCGCCGAGGAAGAGCAGGGCATCGAGTTTATGATGTACGAGCCGCTGGTTGGCTCGCAACGCCGTTTCTTCCGCCTGATACCGTAACGTCGTGTGTAGCTAGGGCTCTCTGCCCTGCTGCTTCATAAAGCAGGTGATGCCGCGCGCCAGCCCCTCGGCTATAACCTCCTGCCGCTGTGTAAGCGTCTCGTGGTCATGATAGAGGAAGCCTAACTCGATGATGACGGCGGGCGTATTAAAATCGATCTTGCGGAAGGCATGGTAGAGGGTCATGTCGTGGGTAATGGAGGTCTCATGCGAGGGGAGAGCTGTGGCATCTCCATATTCGTCCGTCACACATGCCACAAATTTATCCTCAATTTCGGGGATAGAGCTGTTGTCGGCGCGCGCCACCTTGTAGCCGCTGGTACCCTCCCAATCCACACACGAGTCCACATGCATCGAGAGCAGGGCATCCGCCTGAAGCCCGGTGAGGCGCTCATCGAACTCGTCCAGGTCGAGGACTCGGTAGCCTTTGCCTTCCAGCAGCCGCATCACCATTGCCGTTACCTCCGTGGTAATC
>JACCSL010000979.1 GCA_013812995.1 Ardenticatenales bacterium
CCAACGCTCTGGGCCAGCCCCCTTGAAAAAGTGGCGAAGAGCGGGTAGGCTCATAGGCAACGCGAAACTCACGATAGAATAGGAACTTGGGAATGGGACTCTCATCTGATTTGACTGGACGTATCCGGGAGACAATGTTGCGCTGCGGACCGTTTCGTGGCACGAACGACCTGAGCGCGATATTCGTGGATAGTCGGATATCGGCGTGGCGCTACCTGGTGCCGGAGGCTGGGAACGAGTTTGGCCGGGCGATGGCGCTGATCGCCGCATTGTATGAGCAGGAAAATACCACGGGAGAAAATGCGCTGGTGCTGCTCCTACGGGTGCTCAGCGACCTGTCTGGCGCAGGTACGGGTTGCCGGGGGAAGCTGGCCGCGCTGGCCGATGAACTGGCGCAGGAAGTACAGGGTTCAGATACAGAGATAACACTCATAGAAAAGGAGAATTTTATGCCAGAGAGCACGAGTTGGACACCAGCACTGCGGGACTTACTGGCAGACATTTACCCGGACCCTGCTGATGCCCGCCGCGTGGCACAGGATGCCGGGTTGAATTTGGCCTCTCTTGACCTCAAACAAACCCCCATCAATATCTGGCACGACATCCTGAACGAAGCGCAGAAGCAAGAGAGGGTAGAAGCCATTATTACAGTGGCGCGCGAACAGTATCCGAAGCGATTCTCGTCTCCTGGCACGGATGGTGGCGACAAGGGGGGCAAGGAGGGTGTTAGAACACGGCGAGAGTTGACTACAAAGGAGAAACAGGAGTTGGCAAAGGCGCTTTTGGCGCTTCCCTCGATGGCCGATAACAACCACAGACAAGCAGTGATTGGTCAGCTACGGTTCGCGTCGCAGATTCCTACCAGTACGGTCGCCAAGATCCATGTCCTGAATATCGTGACCACCTGCCTGGGCTATACCAATGGAATCAATGACCTCGTGGAGATATTGGGTTATACCGAGGAGGATGGTGAAAAGATGCAGGCGTTCGAGGAGACCGTGAAACGCCTTCTGCCATAATCCCTTCTCTCGGCGTCTAAAAATTATCCATTTACTTTTGCAAAGGAGTCAGACTATGCCTTGGACCCCTGAGTTGTCAAAGCTGCGTGACGTGCTTGCGACCCTTTACACAAGCCCGGCTGATATTCGTCGGGTGGTGCAGGACGCAGGGTTGAATATGGCCTACCTTGACTTTAGTCAAGCCCCCATCAACATCTGGCAAAGCATCCTGGAAGAAGCAGACAAGCAGACTATGGTACAGGCGATCATTGATGTGGCGCGTCGCCAGTATCCAAACAACCAGGCCCTTGCTCAGATACAGTGGTCCGAGCAGCGCCCTGTGGAGGGACCGCCGATTGGCACAGAGATTCCCTGGAAGGGGCCGCAGGATAATAGCCACCTTGAAAAGATCATTGGCCTCCAGAGCACCCTCGTCCCGATTAGCTTCCTGGAATTGGGCCTGCTCCGCGCCCGCTCCGTCGCCAGGGTGGTGCTTTCCAACGGCCTGGGCTCTGGCTTCCTGATCCCGAATAACCTGCTGATTACCAACAATCACGTTATTGGCGATGCCGCGCAGGCGCGCGCCGCAAAGGTGCAGTTTAACTATCAAAAGACCGTAGAGGGGCTTGACGCGCCCTCCGAAGAATTGAGCCTGCTCCCCGACGAGGTGTTTGCTACCTCTGCGTCAGATGATTGGACGGTGGTTCGCGTCCAGGGGAACCCGAACATGCGCTGGGGAGCCTTGCCCCTCGCGCCCGCTGACCCCAAGTTGGAGGATCGCGTCAACATCATCCAGCACCCGGGGGGAGGCTACAAGCAGATTTCTTCTTATCACAACGTCATCGCCTACGTGGGTAATGGGAGAATCCAGTATCTCACCGATACGCTGCCTGGCTCCTCCGGCTCGCCGGTCTTCGACCAGCAGTGGCGGCTGGTGGGGCTCCACCACAGCGGCGGCCATCTGCCCGAGCCTGGCTCCATCTCGCTCCAGACCTTCTGGCGCAACGAGGGCATCCATATCAACACTGTTATCGCGGGCCTGGCGGCAGCGGGGCTCTCCCCTGCCTGATTCACTGAAGGAGCCGCGCCATGCCACTGAATGACGCCCAGAGCAGACTCCGTAAAATCCTCGCGACCCTCTACCCGGATGAGGCCAGTGCGCGCCGGGTGGTCGCGGACGCGGGCCTGGACCCTGCCTATATCGAGTTCAGGCAAAGCTTGATCAACATCTGGTACAGCATCCTGACTCAGGCTCAACATCATGATAAGGTGCAGGCGATCATCGACGTGGCGCGGCTAGAGTTCCCCGAGAACAGGGCGCTTGCTGAGGTCGTGGGCTCCGAGCCCCTCCCCCCGCCCTTCAGCGAGGCCGACCTGCGCGCCTACCTGGAGCGCGTCGTTGAGCAGTGCGAGACGCTGCTGCTGCGCGGCGCGGGCGGCCCGGTGGACGCGCTGCCGCTGGAGCAGGTCTATGTCGCGCTCAAGGCGGATGCCTCCAGCGCCGCCGAGCGGCAGGCCAACGCGCACCATCTCTTCGCGGAGGTGGAGGCGGAACTGCTGCTGCTGGGGGAGCGCGAGCGCCTGTTGATCATCCGACAACTGGTGGCCGGGCGCGACCCCATCGGGCTGACGCTGCGCTTCCGCGACCGGGCACAGAGCTACCTGGGCGAGCAGGCGCGGCGCGTGGACCTGGCCGAATTGGTGATGCGCGAGCGCTGGGCCATCCTGCTGGGCGACCCCGGCTCCGGGAAGACGACGCTCGTGCGCTGGCTGGCGCTGCGCTTCGCCCAGGCCATGCTGGGCGGGGCCACGCAGGTCACGGTGCCCGCCCGCGAGGTGCGAACGGGGGAGAGCACCGAGGAGGACGCCGAAATCACCCTCGGTCCGGCGCGGCTGCCCGTGCCGGTGCGGCTGGCCGACTACGAGGCGTGGCGCTGGCAGGGCGAGCGGGACAGCGGGCGCTCCCTCTTCGACTATCTCGGTCAGCAGAGCTGGCTGGGGCGCGCCCTGCACGACAATCTCACGGTGGGTCAGGCTATCGTGCAGTACCACCTTCGCCAGCAGCAGGCGCTTCTGCTCTTCGATGGGCTGGACGAGATCACCGACCGCCAGCGGCGCGGGCAGGTGGTGGACGCCATCCACCACTTCCTGCGCGACCATGTGCGCGACCCCCAGAGCGGTCGCTGCGCGGCGGATGCTGACTTTGTGCCCTGGCTCCAGGGCAGCGCGCCGCCGCAGGGGGGCAACCAACTGCTCCTCACCAGCCGCGTCATCGGCTACTACGCCGCGCCGCTGGCCCCCACGCTGCCCCACTACACCGTGGAGGAGATGGACGAGCAGGCCATCCGCCGTTTCTGCACGGCCTGGACCGTGGCGGTTCATGGCAAAACGGGGCAGGGCGAGCCAGAGAAAGATGCCGAGCACCTGGCCGGGATGCTCCTGGATAAAAATCGTCCCGCGCTGGGCGAGATTGCCAGCAACCCGCTCCTGCTGACGATCCTGGCGGGACTCTACTACACGCTGAAGGGCAAGCTCCCCGAGCGGCGCATCCAGCTCTACGAGCAGGTGGTGCGCGCCTTCCTGACGCAGCGCCACGAGGCGTGGCGGGCGCGCGGCGTGAGCGATGACGATTTCCTCTACGCGCTTGGCTATGTGGCCGCGCACCTCCACGCCAGCCCGAAGCACCGCAACGCGCTGGCCGACGAGGCGCAGGTGCGCGCCTGGCTGGAGCAGGCGCTGAGGGAGCTGGAGGGGCGCTATGTCGCCAGCCAGCGCGGGCGCGCCAGGGCGCTGCTCGACAGCGCGCGGGACGTG
>JACCSL010001005.1 GCA_013812995.1 Ardenticatenales bacterium
CACCTGTTCATTAATTATCCGACGATGAAGGAGGAGCTGGAGGTGGTCCGCGTCCGTGCGCCGGAGGTGCCCCAGGCCCTGGCCGGGCAGGTCGTCGCCTTCATCCACGAGGTGCGCCGCATGGCGCTGAAGAAGACGCCGGGGCTCTCGGAAACCATCGAGTGGGCGCGGGCGCTGACGATGCTCAATGCGGCGTCGCTCAGCCGCGAGGAGGTGGAGCGCACACTGGGCGTGTTCGTCAAGTATGAGTCGGATTCGCAGCGGGTGCGCGGCGATCTGACGTCGCTGCTGCGGAAGATTGGGATCAAGGGGGAGGATTACAAGAATTAAGGGCGGGGGGCAAGGATAGGGAGAAATAAAGGATAACGGCGGGGCATGGTGGAACCGTGCCCCGCGCCCACGGAGATAAACAATGTCGAGGTTTTGGAAGGTGCTGGGGTATGGAGTGGTTGGCTTTTTTGTCTGCTTCTTGATCATAGCCGTACTGACCATACTTAATCCATACAAGTATTCTCCCTGGGAAGTCCAATTCAATTTTAACAAAATTAGAGAGGAGTTACCAACAGTCAAAGCGCAGTGGCAATCTCTTGGAGTAGAGGATTATGATGTAGAGGTGAGTCTATCAGGCATTTGTGTCCTTACTCTAACTTTGGAAGTTCGTAACACATCACTGAGTAGGGTCATAAAGCATGAAGCACCTATGGCAACCGGTTGGCGAGATAGGTCGCCTTGGTGTCCCTCTACAGGAGACCTGACGGTTTCCGGCATGTTTGATATGGTGGAACACAAGTCGAACAGCCTTGATTCATCTGAGGATTTTATGTTCGTCAAATTCGATCCCGAGTTTGGTTATGTACGAGAGTATTGGGCAGGTATGAACCATCCCGGTGTTAGTGAATGTTGCATCAGCATCACCTACCATAATTTTCGCCCGATTTCGCCATGAAATTCTCAAATAATCCATCGTGCCTCACTCAGAAGGAGCGACTCATGGACGATGTGCTAATCAACTTCATTCAAATTCTGCGCCGCTGTGGGCTGCGCGTCTCCGTGAGCGAGTCGTTGGATGGCATAAGGGCATCCGCCGCGATTGGTATGGAGAACAAGCCGCTGTTCAAGGCGGCGCTCCGGGCCGCGCTTATCAAGAAGACGAAGGACATCCCGCTCTTTGATGAGATTTTCGATGCCTATTTCACTGACAAGCCCAGCGATATTCCCCTGGAGGAGCGTTTCGGCCACGGGCTGCCCAAGCCGGGCGAGAGTGGGGACGAGGACTTCGACGAGGCAATGCGGCGCGCGATGGAGCAGATGGGGGGCGTCGGTGAGATGACGCAGGCCCTGCTCCAGGGCAATGTGCAGTTCATCACTGCCGAGATGCTACGCAACATGAGCCCCGAGCAGTTGGCTGAGCTTCGCTCCATGCTCCAGCGCGGGCAGTTCACGCGCATGGTGCTCGACAAGATGGGCTGGGAGAAGGCGCAACGTGAGATGATGCGGCTCATCCAGCAGCTTCAAAAACAGGGCGACTACGAGGCAGCGGAGCGGGTGCGCGAGCGGCTGTGGGAGCTACAGGAGCTTTTCCCACGCTGGGTGGCGAACGAGGTCAATGACCGAGTGGAAAAGCAGCTTCAGACGCAGCGCCCGCCCGCGCCCAGGGCGGAGGAGTTGCAGTTCAAGGATTTCTCCCGCTACACCGATACCGAGGTGGAGGCAATGGAAGAGATCGTGGAGCAGATGGCGCGAAAGCTGCGCAAAGACTGGTCACGCCGCGCGAAGCAGGGCGGCAGCCGCCGCCTGGATGTGCCCCGCACCATGCGCCACGCGATGGGTACCTTTGGCATTCCGCTGGAACTGCGCTGGAAACAGCGGCGGCGCAACCGGCTGAATATCGTGCTGCTCTGCGATGTCTCGTCGTCGGTACGCAATGCGAGCCGCTTCATGCTCCAGCTGGTTTACTCGCTCCAGCAGCAGCGCGGGCGGGTGCGCTCCTTCGTCTTCATCGGCGATCTGGACGAAGTGACGGAAACCTTCGAGCGCAACAACATTGATGAGGCGGTGCGCATTGCCACGAGCGAGGCGGGCATCACCTACTGGTCGCACTCCGACTTCGGGCGCGCCTTCCGCGAGTTTCTGGACAATCACGGGGACGCGCTCTCCTCGCGCACGACGGTCATTGTGCTGGGCGATGGCCGCTCCAACTTCTACGACCCGCAATTCGACGCAGTGGAGGAGATTCACGAGCGCGCGCGCAAGTTTATCTGGCTGAATCCGGAGAGCGAGTGGGGCTGGGGCACCGGCGATTCCATCGCCCCCGCCTACGCCCGCCACTGTGACCGCATGGTGGAGTGCCGCAACCTCGATCAGCTCACCCGCGCGATGGAGTTCCTGATGGAAAGTACCGCCTGAGACCGCGCTTTCTTTGTTGGATCAGGACGGATGAGCCAAGCCAAAGCGCAATAGGCCTATGGTACCGTTGGGCATAGATGTTGCTTTTAGGGGTAGCACGGCGCGTTAACTCGGAGATGCTCGCAAAGAGGCCCGCCTACAAACCAGCTATCAACATACTCACAAGGACAGAGGTCTATTTATGGACACTCTCCAGAAGAGCCTGCGCTCCGTTTTTGGGTTCGATGCCTTCCAGCCCGGTCAACGTAAGACCATCCAAGCCCTCCTGACCGGGCACGATGTGCTATGTATCCTCCCAACCGGTGCAGGCAAAAGTCTGACCTATCAGTTACCCGCGCATATCTTGCATAAGAAGGGTCGTGGTGTTACGGTCGTCGTTTCTCCCCTCATCGCCCTCATGAAGGATCAGGCGGATGCGCTGGCGGCGCGTGGTTGGAGCTGTGTGGGCGTGCTCAACAGCCACATCCCCGCCGAGGCGCAGGCGCGCACGCTGGAGCGGCTAGCCGCCGACGAGTTGTGCTTGCTCTATGTAACCCCTGAGCGCGTTGAAACCGAATCCTTCCTCCAGAAACTGATGGATGCCAAGGTCGCGATGCTGGCCGTGGATGAGGCGCACTGCGTCTCCCAGTGGGGCGATGACTTCCGCCCGGCCTATCTACGCCTTGATGAGGCCGTCTACGCGATTCGACAGTCGCAAACCCACCATGTTCCTGTCCTGGCCCTCACGGCCACCGCCCCGCCCCTTGTGCGGGACGAAATTATCGAGCGACTCCGTCTGGACGATCTCACGGTCGTTGCGCATGGTTTTGAGCGAAACAACCTGAACCTTGAAGTCGAGCACATCGCCGATGAGAGCGGAAAGTGGATTGCACTCGCGCGCCGCCTCGGTCCGGAGCGCAACGGGAATCGGCTGGAGCCGCCGGGCATCGTCTACTGCGCGACGGTGCGCGCCACCGAGCCTATCGCCGAGAAACTGCGTGAGTGGGGGTGGCCCGCCGCCGTCTACCACGGACAGATGGAGCGGGAGGAGCGCCAGCGGGTGCAGGACAGTTTCATGCAGGGTGACATCCAGATTGTGGTCGCGACGAACGCCTTCGGGCTCGGAATCGACAAGCAGGATCTGCGCTTCGTGCTGCACTGGGACCTCCCCGGCAGCCCCGAGACCTACTACCAGGAGGCGGGCCGCGCCGGGCGCGATGGGCTGACCTCTACCTGCCTTCTCTTCTACCATCCGAATGACCGCCATCTCCAGTCATTCTTTGCCAGCCAGGGCGGCCCCTCCGAGGACGAGATTCGCACACTCTGGGCCACTCTGGGTCGAATCTACCAGGGCGAGCCTCTGCCACTCACGGAGCTCGCCTCCGAGATGGGCCTCAAGCCGGGCGAGGTCGAGCGCCTGCTCCCTCCTCTGGAAGAGAACGGCTACCTGCTGCGCGGCGAGGATGGAACCCTGGAAGTGCTCCGCATCGTACCACCGGATAGCCTCGATCTCTCCATGACACAGGCGGTGAAACGCCAGGCATTCGATCAGAGCCGCCTCAAGATGATGGAGGGCTACGCGCTCACCCACGATTGCCGCCATGAGTTCCTGCTCAACTACCTGGGGCAAGCACACGATACGGACAACTGCGGCCACTGCGACAACTGCCGCAATGGTCGTAGTATCCGTCAAAGCGATCTGGACCTTCCCTTCCATCCTGGCGACGAGGTGCTTCATCCCTCCTGGGGTGGCGGCAAGGTGCAGCGGCTGGAGGGCGGCGAGGCGGTCACCATTCTCTTTGAGCAGGTAGGGTACAAGACCATTGCCCTGGCGATCTGGGAGGAAAATCCGGAACTGCTCAAGCGCATCGCCTGACATCATCCAAAAACTTGGCACACAGCTTGCGGGGGTCCGACTACGCTAACTCAAAATCGCAACAACTATTGGAGGATAGAGCCATGCACGATGAAGTAACACGCGCCATCATCGTCAAAGCCAACGTCGAAGAGGTGTACCACCTGTGGGCCAACTTCGAGAATTTTCCCAACTTCATGAAGAATATGAAGTCGGTCACGAAAACGGGAGAGCGCACCAGCCACTGGGTCATGGAAGGACCGCTAGGCAAATCCATCGAGTGGGACGCCGAGACCACGCGCCTGGATGAGAACAAGCGCATTGCCTGGAACAGCACGGGCGGCGACATCAAGACCAGCGGCCAGGTCAGCTTCAACGAGCTGCCACAGGGTGAGACCGAGATTACCGTGATTCTCAAGTATGTCCCGCCAGCAGGCATGGCGGGGGAACTCATCGCCTCGCTCTTCGGCGACCCCGAGGGCAAGCTCGACGAGGACCTGCGCAACTTCAAAGCCTACGCCGAGGGCATGTACAATCGCACCAGCGCGTAAGCTTAGCTACCAGCAAACAAAAAGGCCCCCGTCCAAGATGGACGGGGGCCTTTTTGTTTGGTCGGGGAGACTGGATTCGAACCAGCGACCTCTTGCACCCCATGCAAGCGCGCTACCGGACTGCGCTACACCCCGACGAGGGCGAGTAGTGGGTTTTGAACCCACGGCCTCCTGGGCCACAACCAGGCGCTCTACCACTGAGCTATACCCGCCATGTAATAACGTTGGATCGTTGGAGCGAGAGAGCGGTGGAATAATAGCATTGGGTTGTTTTGTTCCAACGCTCCAACGCTCTATCGCTTCAATGGGCCTTACTGGATTCGAACCAGTAACCAACAGATTATGAGTCTGCTGCTCTAACCGTTGAGCTAAAGGCCCTTCCTTGCAAGTGGGTGGTGAGGGGCTCGAACCCCCGACCTTTCGGATGTAAGCCGAATGCTCTAACCAACTGAGCTAACCACCCGATGGACTCCACAGGCTGGACTCGAACCAGCAACCTACCGGTTAACAGCCGGTTGCTCTGCCATTGAGCTACTGTGGATTATTCCCCGTAATGAGGGAAGGTGGACCTGAGGGGACTCGAACCCCTGACATCTACCGTGCAAGGATAGCGCTCTCCCAGCTGAGCTACAGGCCCCTTAAGAAGGGATGAGTATAGCACGAATCTACCACCCTACAAGGTAGGAGGAATCGGCTATCCGAGATAAAACACCAGTCGTGACAGGGAGATATACCCCCGATTCTGTAGTGCCCTGCGGCACCGTCGTCATCTATCTCCGCGCCGGATGGCACGGGCAGTCCCTCGCCTGGTGGGTGTTACCCACCCTCACGGGTTCCGCTGCGACGGGAGCAAACCGAAGCCTGCCCCACCCGCCTTGCTCTCCTGAGCCAGCGCAGTCGCCTAGCCGCTGACATTGCTGCCCGCGCTGGTGGACTCTTATTCCACCCTTTCATCCCTCACCTGTGGCCTCGTGGCCCATCGGCGGGTCTACTTTCTGTTGCCGTCTTGCGTCACCTGAAGCTTGCGCCGCAGGTGCCCCCACTTGCTGTTTCATGGGGTGGCCTTCCCTGAACGAGTCAGGGGCGGAGAGTCGGGAAGTTCCTCTACCTCAACAGAGGCAGCGACAACCTCTCCCTGTCACGATGGTGTTCTTCTGTTGGAAAAGTGAGTGCGAGTGACTCGCCAGGGGCTCGAACCCTGAACCCTCGCATTAAAAGTGCGATGCTCTACCATTGAGCTAGCGAGTCGTTAAAAAGTTGATTAGAAAAAAAAAGGCGTGAGAAGAAGCCTCACGCCGCTCGGATGGAGGAGCCTGCTAGCAGGTTTCCCCCCGAACGGGTGGGGACGAATTTTTTATATGAGGGTTTACACTAAAAAAGGGCATAGCAGGTGAATACCTTTTATCCTCAGAACGAATCGCATGATACCACGCGCGACCCTCATTGTCAAGGGAGAAAGTGATATTTTACCCCGCACCCGTCTTGCTGTTTCAGGGGGGAATGATGCCCTGGAGGAGCATGAAGTCGGTGGTGGACTCCCCGCGCGGGTGAAAGGCGAGGATGGCGCGCTGCTGGCCGCGATGGTAGCGGCGCACCGCTCCCCCATCGCCGAATTGCAGCACATCCACGAGGGTCCATTGAAAGCGCTCTAGCTCGTCATCGTAGTATTCCATTGTGTCGAGAAAGGGCTGATCGACCTGGAAATAGCCAATAAGGTCCTCATCTATGGTCTCGCGGTGAACCTGACCGATGGTCAGCAGGGCATTCGGCATTGTATCGCGCGCAAGGCCCGTCGCGTTCGGAATGAGAGGAATGTTCCCGAGGGTCGGCCCCTCGGGATTGGCAGGCGCGCGGGGGGTGCAGGCCAGCAGCCATGTGGTTAGTAGGATGAGGAGAAAAATAGTGTATCGGGTCAAGGTCGCCTCAAAAATCGTAGAATTTCCTGTTCAAAGGATGCACGCCGCCAGCCCTCCGTGCCCATGAAGTGGGTCGCCTGGGGCATCACCCAGAGGGCGGCATTCGGGAGGGTCTGGTACAAAGCAACCATATCCTCTAGCGGCACCACCGCATCACGGTCCCCGGTGATGAGTAGTGTCGGGTGGGTGATGGCGGCGAGGTCATGAAGTTCATGCGTATGCTCGCTGGTGGCCGGGTCGAACGCATCGGCCACCTTCTTCGTTACCTCAAGCCACGCCTCGGGGCCGCCCTGAGGCGTGTGCTGCTCGCTCATCCAACGGTCCAGCCGCCACTGCCGCCACGTTTCCGGCTCGGCCATGCGCAGCACGCCCGCATGGAGTTCCGGCGTGCTTCGATAGCTGGTGCGGAAGAGCACGAGCCGCCCAAAGCGCTCTGGGTGATGGCGAACCAACCAGAAGACCGTTGCCCCACCCATCGAGGAGCCGCTGAGATGAACCTTGGGCAGGGCCAACGCATCAAGCAGCGCCAGCACCGCCTCCCCCATCTCACTTATGGTGAGACGCGCCACGCTGGGGCTTGCCC
>JACCSL010001006.1 GCA_013812995.1 Ardenticatenales bacterium
ACGATACTGCGTGCGGTCGAGGTCTACCTGGGCCATGTTGCCTCCGTGGGCGTCAGGAGCAGTGCCCCCACTCCAGTGCGCCTAACTGTGTTTTTGATCTTGCCGGGCATGGACACCATGTCTCCTAACGATGGGCGGCGCGCCTCACCCTGCTACTTCTCGTGCAGGTGCTTCCAGGATCTGCCGCGCCAGAGGTCCCCGATGGTGCCGGGACTGACCCCGTAGCGCGCCGCCAGTTCCCTGGCTGTGACGGTGCCCCTGGCGGCAAGAATCTCCCGTGCCTGGTCATCAGTCAGCTTGGCGCGCGGGGCAGCCTCCCCCGAGGCTGGGATACTCTTGTACGAGCGGAGGTAAAGGTGCGCGGGATTCATGCAGCCCATGTTGCCACAGGTGTGATGCAACCAGTGCCGCTCAGGAATTTCCCCAACAGCGAACTCGTAGAGCAGGCGCAGCGCGCCAACCTCGCGCCGCTGGCCGAGGGTGAGCTTGGGGTAGCCCCTGGCATTGGCCGCGCCCTGCCAGGGCCAGCACTCGTCGTCGCCGCGCTGCTCGATGCGCGCCCACAGGCGACTTTCAAGGTCGGAGTCAGACATAGCGGGTTCGTCCTTCGTTATCGCTGCGTTTCCTCTGCTGCTTCAGCACTTGCGCCCCACCTCTCCCGTTGGTGCGCTACTCGGCGCGCCAGCGGAGGTAATTTCCTATCGTCAAGCCTATCGTTACTGGGGATTGATCCGCTGGCTCCGTCACACATCGCCCACACCAGGTAGGAGCACCATTGCCCCTACCCTGCCCGGCTGTGTGTAGCGCTGCATGAGCCTGGCTCTCCTGTGCTATACCTTGCCGAGGTAGGCCCCTCCCCGCATTTTTGCGGCGACCCGCTTCGCGGGAGTTCTCCAACGACGCACGGCTACGGCAACGACAGCAGAGTACAGATGACAGAGTACAGATGACAGAGTACCAGAGTTCAGAGCACGGCGGGGGCCGGGCGCACCACCCGAAACCCCCCGTAGCTGAGGCGAAGCGCAGGGAGAAAGTGGTTGCGGGAGGCCGCGCGCGCATTCTGGGCATAAGGGCTCCAGGAACCGCCGCGCAGCACGGGCGACCCACTCTTAACATTTGTTAGGCACCACTCCTCCACGTTCCCGCTCAGGTCCAGCACCCCTTCCGGCGTGGCTCCCTGCGGGTATAGCCCCACCGCGCTCGTCTGTTGCAAATAGTACGGACCGACTTTTTGGTTGCTCCACGTCTCGCTAATGTTCGCGTACCCGCTCACGTACTCGTCGCCCCACGGGAAAATCCGCCCCGCTGTCCCACGCGCCGCCTTTTCCCACTCTTCTTCGCTTGGCAGCCGCACCTCATACCCCAACCGCGCTCTTAGCCAGCGGCAGTACGCCGTCGCCTCATGCCAATCTACTGTTTCCCGTGGATGGTTCCCATAGGTCCAAGAGGGGTCATCAGGTTTCGGTTTTTCCAGCCCCGCCCACCATTCATCGGTTTCATATCCCCCGTCCGCCACAAATGCCGCCCATTGCCAGTTCGTCACCGGATACTTCGCCAGCCAAAAGATCGGTACCTCTACCTCCTGGGCGGGCAAGTCATCGTATGCGTCCTCGTCCCCCCCAAGCTGGCATTTCCCACCGGGTATTTCCACCCACAAGATGTCCGGCAGTCCATCGGCCCCGATTCCCACTCCGCGCCGATTATCCAGCCCGGCCACTGCCAGCGCCCGTCCCACTGCTGCTCGCACCCTCGGGTCTGGTTCAGCCTCCACATCGGTTAGACGTTGCAACCACGCTGCCTGTAACCTTGCCCGCGTTTCCGCGTTTACCCCGGCCCCGCTCCGCACCAGGCACGCTGCCGCCACCTCCGGGTTGACCCCCTCGACCCACTCTAGCACGCGCGTACAGTCATCGCTGTACAGCCCTGCCAGCAGCACCGTCGCCTCTTCCCAACCCGTGCGCTTGCCCGGCTCTGTGCGCTGCCAGATCGCCTCCGCTGGCAAGCGCCCCGCCTCCAGCTCTACCTTCATGTACCGCGCCGCGAAATACTCCTGAAGAAGTTGGTGGCTGAAGCGGATCGTCCCCTCCCCCTCCAGCAGCGTCGCGCAGCGCGCCAGGTACCCCTGCCGCTCCGAGAGCAGTGCCGGAAAAACCACCTCCCGTCCCAGCGCCGTTACCGCCTGTTGTTCCCGCTCTCCTGCTTCCCCCCGCTGCGCCTGCATCGTGAAGGCCAGGGTTGTTAGCGCGGCCAGGAGACCCTGACCCTCCGCGTTGACCAGCACCTCACCTGCGTCAGTGCGGCTCGCCAGCCCCTCCCGCAGCAGCAACGTCTCGGCGAACATCTCGAACAGCGCGCCCCGATTCTGCGGTAGTCCACCACTGCTCTCCTGCACCGCCACCAGCATAAGCAGCAGATAGGGGTTGCGCGCCAGGGGGAGCAGCCCCGCTCGGTGCGTTCGCATCTCATCGCGCCAGCGCCTCTCCCTCCACCACCGCCACCCTTGCTGCGCCCGCACCGCCTGCGGCACCTCATCTGCCCCCCAGAACGCCTCGAAGC
>JACCSL010001019.1 GCA_013812995.1 Ardenticatenales bacterium
CATAAGCCCCCACCGCGTACCAGATTCCTTTATTCATCAGCCTGTCTCTCAGAATTATTTGTTAGTATAGCCAAGTATAGCCACAAATCGTAGAACCCCGGAAATTTTGAAGGAGCCCCAAGATGCCACCCCGAACGCCGCCCCGCTTTGCGCAGATTGTCCTTGCTCTGGCAGGGCTCAACTATAGCCTCACAGGGCTGGCGCTGCTGTTGGCCCCGCTCTGGTTCTACGAGAACATCGGCCACTTTCCACCCTTCAACCGTCACTACGCGGGCGATCTGGGAACCTTTCTGCTCCCCCTTGGTCTTGGGTTGCTGATCGCGGCCCGCGACCCTACAAAACACAGGCTCTTCATCGGGGTTGCGGCGGGGGCTAGCGTGCTCCACGCGCTCAACCACCTGTATGACACGCTCCTGGAACCCTCGGCGAGCCACCTTCTGCCAGAGACAATTGTTCTTTTCCTGTTCGCAGGCGCACTCCTGCTCACGTTGCGGGTCAAACCTTAAAATAGTTACATATTTCACAACTTATTGTGAGGAAGCTATCATTGTTAGTTGCAGAAAGAGTCTGGTTTAGCTAAAATTTTAAGGTTCGGTACAACGGTGTGCCGGGCGAAGGCCGCTCTATGGACGGTTCTTCCTACTTCTTTCCGCGCAAAAGGAGTTGCTTCCCCGTGCTTACCCTACCCCGCATTCGCCCTCTGACCCTGTTGGCTCTCTTCCTCTTCCCCCTGCTGCTCCTTCTTCTCACCAGCCAAGCTGCGCCAGCCGCTCTTTTCTCGCCAGGAGATGTCACGATCAACGAGTTCGTGGCCGCGCCGCAGAGCACGCAGAGTTCTGAGTGGGTGGAACTCTACAACACGACGAACGCGACGATTGACCTTGGAGGCTACTGGATCGATGATATTGCCGGCGGTGGCGGCGCGCCCAAGCAGATCCCGGCGGGCACGCTCATCGGGGCGGGTAGCTACTATGTGATGAGCTTCAGCAGCTTTCTCAACAATACCAACGACGAGGTGCGCCTCCTGAGCCCTGACCAGATCACCGTGCTCGACAGCCGCAGCTACGGCGCAGCCAGCTACGACAAGAGCTGGTGCCGCAAGCCGGATGGCGGTAACTGGTACAGTGTGGAGTGCGAGCCGAGCCAGGCGGGCACCAATGGTGGGTTCGGGAATAGCTGGCAGCCGGGCAACTTCGAGGTTTATTTCTTCGATGTGGAGCAGGGACACAGCCATCTGATCGTCACCCCGTCGGGCAAATCGATTCTGGTCGAGGCGGGCGAAGTCAGCTGGAACTCTGGCTCAGGCGCGGCCACCATCGCCGCCAAGATTCAGTCGGTTCTGGGCCACAAAAATCTGGACTACATGGTGGTCAGCCACTACCACGTCGATCACCTGGGATATGTGGGGATTGGCGGCTTCTGGTCGCTACTGGAGGAACATGGGGTGACGGCCAATGTGCTTCTGGACCGCGATGGTGGGCAGTGGGTGGATAGCAATAACGATGGTATCTGTGATCCCGAGCTGGAAATTCAGTGGCACAACGTGGGAACACTGTCGAACACAGCCAAGTACTGGGTGTGCTACGCGACCGACGTGCGCACCCGCGCCGGGGCGATTCGCCAGGTGCTCCCCATCGGGACAACCCTTGATTTTGGCGATGGCGTGACAATGAAACTGCTTCTGCGGGACGCCGATGGGGTCATGCAGGCTGATGGTGTGACACCGGTCTCGGGCAACCACAGCCTGGACGCGCTGCCACCCTCGGAGAACGACTACTCACAGAGCTTCCTCATCAAGTATGGCAAGCTTGAGTTCGTTACGGGCGGCGATAGCGGCGGGGAGTATGCCACCAGTGGGTTCGGGTACAGCTACAACGATGTCGAGGCGCACGTCGGCAACCGTATCGGTCACGAGATCGAGGTGCTGCACGTCAACCACCACGGTTCCAGCCACTCGACCTCGCAGGGCTTCGTCGATATCGTCAAGCCGGATGTGTCGGTGATCTCGTGCGGTGACAACAGCTACGGTCATCCCGCGCAGAGTGTCCTGGACCGATTGCTGGCGATTGGCTCCGACATCTACCAGAGCAATCTCTGCGACCCGACGCGGAACTACACTGGGGTGACCATCGCCAATGGCGACATCCTGCTGCGCTCCCTCAATGGCCTGACCTATGACATGGTAGGCTACGAGAGCTACGCGGCCAGCGATCCAGTGGCCCCGCCACCGCCGCCCAGCTACGGCCCTGCCGATGTGCGTATCAACGAGATACTGCCCGCGCCGGGCACGGTGGGTACGGGCAAGAAGGCCACAACGGGCAACGAGTGGGTCGAGTTTTACAATCCGACCACGCAGGCCATCGACATCGGCGGCACCTGGGTGGATGACATCGCGGGCGGCGGTGGCTCGCCCCAGCAGATTCCGGCGGGGACGATCATTCCGGCGGGGGGCTTCTACGTCTGGGAGACGGCGAGCGGCCTCCTGAACAACACCGGGGATGATGTACGCTACCTGGCCACCGATGGCGCGACGGTTTATGATGCCCATACCTACGGCTCGACCAGCACCAATTATTCCTGGTATCGTTCCCCGAATGGTGGGGCCTGGTCGCCCACCGCCGACAGCACTCCGACCAAAGGGGCGAGTAACAACTAAGCGTGGTGACTGGGGTGGAGACATGATCGCCACCCCAGTCAAATCAATGTAAGAGGACTATCCCCGCTCATGACGATGGACCCATTGGTTTTTCTGGTCGCCCTCGCCCAACGATGGCACGAGCAGGGGCTTGCTGGCCCCAGCGAGCATGCGCTTATGATTCCCGCTGGCGTGGAGGTGGGGAGCAATCCCCACCTGCTCTTTCTGACGCTGCCGCGCGCCATCTCTGCCCTGCAAGACGAGGTCGAGCTGTGGGAGAGGGCGGCGCTGGCGTGGGCCAGCGCCGAGGCTCAGTGGCTCTTCGACCCGGCCCAGGTCGCCTACGCGGAGTGGCCCACCGTTGAGACTGCGCTGCGGCAATGGAGGCTGGCATCGCGGCGGCAGGAGTCGCGCGGCTGGTATGAGGTCGCTCGGGGACTTCAGGGGCGCTTCAAGGGTGATATTCGGGCGATGGTAGAGGCCGGTGGGGGGCGCACGAGCGGGCTCCTCGCCTACCTGGCAAAGAGCCCCAGCACCTTTCCCTTTCTAAGCGGGGAGGAAACCTCACGTCTCTGGCTGGAGCAGCTACGCCGCATCGGTGGCCTGAGCATTGAGGAAGACGAGCCGCTCTGCCTCGTTCCCTCGCAGCGGGCGCGGGAGGCCGCCGCAAGTCAGCGCCTTGACCCCGGCCCGGAGGCCCTGCCCGCCCACCATGTGCTGGCCCTGGAAGTCTGGGCTGCCCTCAGCACACGCGATCAGACGCAGATCGCCGCCGCGATTCAAAAAGCGCTCTGATTCAACTGACAATCGCCCTGCTAACATTCCCAGGGCAATCGCATACTCGGACGGTTTCGGTTCGCCATGCCCGCGCGGGCATGCCAACGGTAGGCGCTTTAGGCGGGCGCTTTAGGCGATTGGCACACTAACATTCCCAGGGCTTCTCAAAAGTCGCGGTTCCGCGAGCATGGCCCTCTCCCCCACGTCGCTTCGC
>JACCSL010001066.1 GCA_013812995.1 Ardenticatenales bacterium
GCCGGGGGCAGGGAAAGGTGGCAATTCTGCCCAGTGGCGTCGAGGTCGGACTTCCCGGTGTGACCCCGCGCGTTCTGCCCTGGCGTGCCATCGAAGCATTCGGCGTCACGACCATTGGCAACCAGGAGTTCACGACCATCCAGTTAAAGGATGCTCAGGGCTGGTTGTCAGGCATTTCTCCGGAGGAGGCTGCTGCCGCCGTTAGTTTCTTCCGAAAGATGAGCCTCATGGGCAAGGCGACCGTGGAGGTGGCGTTTGCGAATGACGAGGAGGAGGAGGATATGGCGGAGCTTCAGCAGATGCTCGTCGGCTCGAAGGAGGTCAAATCACTGCTGGATATCCTCGCCTATAACCAAGAGAAGTTCGGGGCGGAGTTTCTGCTGGGCTGGACCATGCGGGATCGCGGTGCGAAGGAGTTCGCGGATTTCCTTGAACAGCATCGACAAAAGAACCTATAGGAAGGTGGAACCTTGAGTTCATCTATCGTCAGCGTTTCGTTGGTGGTTCGCGACTACGACGAGGCCATCTTATTTTTCACCAACGTCCTGCGTTTCAGGCTCGTGGAGGATAGCTCTCTTGGCGAGGGCAAGCGCTGGGTGGTCGTGGCACCGCTGGGCTCCAGCGGCGCTTCCCTGCTGCTTGCCAGGGCGTCGGACGAGGAACAACTCGTGCATGTGGGCAACCAGACGGGCGGGCGGGTCTTCCTGTTCCTCGAAACAAGCGACTTCTGGGATGATTATCACCACATGCAGGCGTACGGCGTCCAGTTCGCGGAGGAGCCGCGTGAGGAAGCGTATGGAACCGTTGTCGTCTTTCAAGATCTATATGGAAACAAGTGGGATCTGATTCAGCGCCGCTGACAGCGGAAAAGCTTGGCGAATGACGGGCGTATCAAGCTAATGCTACCATCCTGCGCCCGTCTGGGCATTATTTTTTTGCTGCTCTTGCTTGCTGGCTGCGCGCGAGCACCCACGCCGCTGCCCGCGAATCGGCAGGGGGTCCATCTGCTGCTGGACGATGGGCGCAACGCCTGGCCGCAGACGCTCTGGGCGACCCACCTGGACCATGCGCGCGAGGTAATTGGCGTGGATGGGTACGTAACCGAGCTTGTGCGCCTGGACGACCTGGACCCTGTGCGCTGGCAGCACTTCATGGACCTGTGCGCGGAGCGGGATCTGATCCCCATCCTGCGGCTCGCAACAACCTTCGAGCGCGAAAAAAACTGGTGGAATGCCCCGGAGCCTGACCATACAGGGCGCTACCATGATATTGCAGCGCAATACGCCACGTTCGTGGCGGCGCTCCGCTGGCCGACCTCGAATCACTACATCGTTGTGGGCAATGAGCCGAATCATGGCAATGAGTGGAGTGGTCACCCGGACCCGCCCGCCTACGCGCGCTTCCTCATCGATGTGGCCGACGCGCTCCATGCAGCAGACCCCGCCGCGCACGTTCTGAACGCCGGACTGGACCCCTACACCCCGCACAGCGGTACTCTTCCGCTGGCAGATGGGATGTTCTACATAGATGCCGAAACGTTTCTGGACGAGATGTACGCCGCGCACCCGGATGTTTTCGAGCGCCTGGACCTCTGGTCCAGCCACCCCTACCCTGGCGGGCCGATGAGCGCCGCACCCTGGGAGCAGGTGTTTGGGCGCGAGATGCTCAACGGGGCCACGAATCCGCGCCATCTGGAGCCACCGCCGGGGGTGGTCAATCGTGGGGTGAACGGGTATGAGTGGGAACTGTTCAAGCTTTCGACCTATGGCGCGCCACCGCTACCTGTTATGATTACTGAAACGGGCTGGCGGCACGCGGAAAGCAGCGACCCCGCCGCGACGGACACGGGGCAGGCGCTGCCAGATGCGGCGACAGTAGCAATGTATCTGGACCTTGCGCTGCATGGCAACGAGGGCCGCTACCCTGAGCTCCCGGAGGAGGGTTGGCAACCCTGGCTAAGTGATCCGCGCGTGGTGGCTGTGACACCCTTTGCCTTCAACGGACACCCCGCCGAGTGGGGCCACACCAACTGGCTCATACTGGACGCAGCAGGCACCGTGCAGAGCCGCTACCCTATGGTTGATGTTCTACGATGAACCTAGGGTTTTACGTTCTCATCCATCGACGCTTGACGCACCACTAGAAATGCTGCTCACTTAATTCAAACTGTGATCGCGCCGCCCGCTGTCCCACTGCATCGTGTAAAGGTTGTAATAGCGCCCCTGCTGCTGGAGCAACTCCTCGTGCGTGCCAATCTCCACGATCTGCCCCGCGTCGATCACGGCGATCTTGTCCGCCGCCGTAATCGTCGAGAGGCGGTGGGCGATGACGAAGCTGGTACGGTCGCGCATCAGGGTGTCCAACGCCTCCTGAATCTGCTTCTCGGTGGTGGTATCGACGCTGCTCGTCGCCTCATCCAGGATGAGCAGGCGCGGGTTCGCCAGCAGCGCGCGAGCAAAGGAGATGATCTGCCGCTGCCCCACACTCAGATTCACACCATTTTCCCCCACCTCGGTCTCGTACCCCTCGGGCAGCCGCGAGATAAAGTCGTGGGCTCCAACGGCGCGCGCCGCCGCCTCGATCTCTTCTGGCGCAGCCTCCAGCCGACCATAGCGAATATTATCCGCAATCGTCCCGCTGAAGAGGAAGGTGTCCTGTAGGACAATCCCCAACTGTCCGTGAAGGCTCGACTGTGTGACCTGGCGGATGTCGTGGCCGTCAATGCGAATACTCCCTCCCGTGATGTCGAAGAAGCGCGCCAGCAGCCGGATGATCGTGCTCTTCCCCGCACCTGTCTCGCCCACGAGAGCGATCATCTCCCCTGGCTCGGCGTGCAGGGTGATTCCCTTCAATACCAGTTCATCTTCGTAGCCGAAAGCCACCTCGTTGAAGTCCACGCGCCCCGTGATGGGCGGAAGGGGGTACGACTCCGGCGAATCCTGGATGTCCGGGGCGGTGTCGAGCAGCTGAAAGAGCCGCTCCGAGGCCGCCATCGTCGCCTGAAAGGCATTGTAGCGCTGCGCCAGCTCGCGGATAGGCTCAAAGAAGCGGTCAATGTAGAGCACGAAGGCCACAAGAGTCCCGGCCGTTAGTGCATCCTGTAGCACGAGCCAGCCGCCGACAGCAATCACCAGGGCCGTCGCCAGGGAGCCGATAAAGTCTACGCCGGGAAAGAAGAGGGCAGAGAGCTTCGTTGCATCCAGGTTGGCCTCGTAGTAGGCGCGGTTGAGATCATCGAAATGCTGGAAATTCTCGCGCTCGCGGCTGAAGCTCTTCGTCACGCGGATGCCGGAGATGGACTCGTTCAGGTAACCGTTGATGAGCGCAAGGCGCTCGCGGGTGGAGCGATAGGCGTAGCGCACACGCACGCGCCAGTAGTTGGTCAACAGCACCATGAGCGGCAGAACGGCAAACGTCACCAGCGCCAGCTTCCAGTTGAGCAGGAGCATCACCGCGATGATTCCTAGCAGGATGAAGATCGCGCGCGCCAATCCCGTGATGGCCCAGGTTACGAACTCCTGGAGCACGCCCACATCGGAGATCAGGCGGCTCATCAGCCGCCCCACGCTGTACTGATTGTAGAACGAGAGTGACAGTGTATGTAGGTGGCTGAAGAGCGCTGAGCGAATATCGGCCACGATCTTCGTCCCGACGAACGCCATGATCGCGATGCGGCTCCGGTTCGTGATGAACTCGAAGAGCGCCACCCCGATGAAAAGCCAGGTCCAGAAGCGCAGCGTCTCCAGTGAGCCCTGGCGAATCCCCGCGTCGATGGCGCGGCCCACGATCCAGGGACCGGCCACGCTCAGCAGGGAGCTAATGATCATCAGCAAGACGGCCCAGAAGAGTTGCCAATTGTAGGGACCAAAGTAGGAACTCAATCGCCGTACCAGCCGAGGATCAAAGGCCTTCCCGAGCCCGTCCTCGTCCTCCTCCTCCTCGCTCTTGTCAGGCAGCAATGCCTCGATCTTCTTTTCCAGCGCCTCGCGGTTCAGCCGCTCCCGCTCCTCCGCGCGCAGCCGAGGATCCTCGTCGCGCGCCGGGTGTGTTTGACGGGTGCTTCCATTGCTCTTTGTCATATCGTTATCACTCCTAAAA
>JACCSL010000002.1 GCA_013812995.1 Ardenticatenales bacterium
GAATAGGCCACTATGTTCGCACCCGCACCGCTCTGCAACGCTCCGGCATTGCCCTCAGTGCCATCGCGGCGCTGCTCATCCCCGTTGACTTCTACACGCTCTACGTCAACTTCGACATTTCGCCGGAGGCCACGCCGACCTTCTGGCTTGTCACCTCGCTGGTTTGTCTAGGCGCGTACCTGCTCACCACCTTTGCCATTCACAGCACTTTCTTTGGCTACCTCGTGGGAATGGCGGCGGGCAGCACGGCCCTGGCCGTGGTTGAGCTCGGCCACCAGCATCTTGGCCTCCCCACGGATTGGCGGAGCAGCGCGCTGACCCTGACGGCGGTGCTGCTCTTGGCACTGGCAACGCGCTTCCGCCAGCAGGGGCAGACGCCAGTCACCGGGCGACCCTTCTACCTGCTCGCGGAGCCCTTCCGCTTCCTGGCTCTGCTCACCGTAGGCGTGCTTATGCCCCTGACCTTCGGGCTCCGCTACCTGCAACGGGAGAGTTATGATGCCCTGCACTATGCCGTGACACTCAACTGGTGGGTGGGCGGCCTGCTCTTTGGCTGGGGCGCGGTGCATTACCGTAGCCGCTCGCTGGGCATGCTCGCCGCCATCGCGCTGCCCGTCAGCGTCTTTCTGGCGCAGGCGGCACTCTTTGAACGCTTCAGTCTCGCGTCGGCCTGGCACGCGGTGGGCTGGTCCCTGCTGATTCCGCTTTACCTGATCAGCGCGCGGCGCTTGCTTGCCCGCACCGACGACCCGGTGCTCTACGGTCACGGTCAAACCGCTCTTCGCTGGGGAAGCGGCCTCTTCCTGGTCGCCACCCTGTGGACCCTGTCGAATCTCGCGGGAGGACCACCGGTGATTCTCAGCTACACGCTGCTCGCGGCCAATGCGGTGCTGGCGACCGTTCTCTGGCAGAAGCCGCGTCTGCTCTACGGAGCCTCGCTGCTCTCTTTCCTGGCGATGACCTTTCTCATGTTGGAAATCGGGCTGGAGTACGGGCAGCTGGGGGTTGGGTGGGCCTCGCTTGCGCTGGCGCACATTGCTCTGGCAATCAGCCTTGGGCCGCGCTTCCCCGCGCTGGCTCTGCCCGTCGTTTTCTCCGGCTATGCCCTGGCGGCGCTGGCCCTGCTGCCTTCGCTGTTTCCCTATCATGGCCTTCGTCTCACCTACGCGCTGGGTAACTGGCTGGGCCTGGCCGCGTGGGGTGCGCGGCTCGCCTATCTGGGCCAGCCGGGCTTCCTCGTGCGAACGGTGGAGGGCGAGGAGAAAGCACCCGCCCTCTTCCATTGGCTGACGGCGCTTGCGCTACCCATCTGGGTGTGGTTGCTCTTCGCCAATCGCGGGCCGCTGACGGGCGCGTTGCCCCTCACGTTGGCCGCCCTCGCCTGGGCAATGGTCCTGCTCGGCTATCGCCTCGCCCTACTGCGCGCGAACGGAGCCTATCGCAAACCGTGGTACTACACTGGTATCGCGTTGAGTCTCGTGGCGGCGCTCGCCGCCTCCCTCCTTGTGCCTGATGGAAAAATACTGCCCCTCGTCCTGGTGGCGACGAGTTTGCTTCATGGGGTAGCTGCCTTTGTCGGGGCAAACCCCTTCCTCCTGCTGCTGGGGAGTCCCATGTTCGCGAGTGGGTATGTGCTTCTGCTCTATCGGCTGGGGCTCTCGCCAAACCCGCTCAATTTTGCAGTTGCCCTGCTGGTAGCGGGCTACCTGAGCATAGGGCTCTGGACAGAGCGGCAGCGCGCGCCCCGCTATACCCAAGAGTTTCTCTCGCCGCTCTACCATTGTAGCCACCTCATTCTCTTTATCCTCCAGTTCACCCTTGTAGGGCAACTGTTAGGGCAGCAGGGTAGCCGAAATGTTTGGCTCTGGACGGGTGCCAGCGAGGGGCTGCTGGCAATCGCCTATGGGTTCTTCGCCTGGGGCAGCTACCAGAGGCGATGGGCGCATCTCTCAGTATGGCTGGCCGCTGCCTCGGCAGGATTGGTGGGAGTGGCCTTCAGCAGTGGAACCGGCTCCGCCGCCGCGAAGGGAGCCCTGCTTGCCTGGGCGCTCATCCTGGGGGAGCGAGGTCTGTTCCGCCTGCGCAAGGAGCCTCGCCTCACGCGACGTTGGCAGGCGGGGAGCCGCCTGTTACACGCGCTCTACCAGCAGCCGCTGCTCGTGACGGGGTGGACGGTCTCCGTCGGGATCATTGGGATGGCGCTGTTCCGCAATGTGCTGCTCATGGGCGGGCGCGTCCCGCAGCTTTGGGCAATCGTGGCGCTCCTCATCATTGCCGCGCTCTACGCGACGGCGGCTTGGCTCTACCAGCGACCGCGCCTGGTATGGCTCGCCGCATTGCTCCTGTTTGCGCCCTGGACGATTCTGACGAATCTGGGCTGGCTTCTTTTCCCCGCCCCGACCTGGAGCACTCTTGCCATTGGCTGGCTTTTCCTGGCCTGGCTGCTCTATGGCACGAGCCGCGCGCTCCGGCAGCGCGTCCCCGCTGCCTACCTTGCCCCCGTTCGGAGTGTGGCGCTCGGTCTGCTGCCCTTCTCGTTACTCTGGGCCTTCTCGGATG